>JASEHU010000045.1:2214-11330 GCA_030018635.1 bacterium | reverse complement strand
ATTGCTTTTTTGAAGTTAATGTGCTTTTGCCTACGGAATTATATGAAGAAACAGATGATGGGAAAATTATTACCCTTGACCGTATATCACGAGATATTAACTTCCTTCACCCTGACTTTTCTAAAAGAGCAAAAGAAATTCTGACGGGTAAATTTTCGAATATAAAAGTAATGGTCATGGGTCCTTATGATATGGCATTAATGAAGATTGGACGTTTTCATCAAAGGGACCAGGAAGACTTAAAGGTTCTTTTTAAAGAATGTCCACTTGACCTTGATTACCTGACAAGGTTATATTCTGAAGCTAAGGAATATTATGTGGGAAATATTTCATACCTGGATACCTCATTTAAACTAGCAATAGAAATGTTAAGATGAGGGTAATGGGTTATACCTTAAATGCTAACAAATTGTGATAATTTTGGAAATTGGAAATTAGAAATTAGGTCTTTTCTCTTTCCCCAATTTCCAATTTCTAATTTCCAACTATCCCGATGGAGAGGATCACGGGGTCAGAGCTCGAATTGGGAAATTAGGTAACAACATTCGTGCTGGGAAATGCCTAATTTCTCAATTCGAGCTCTGACTTTAGCTGTCGCCTTGCTTCAATTAAGGAGAGGGATATGAAGATTTGTTTTTTAGCCGGGGCTAATTCTGTTCATTCGAAACGATGGATTAAATATTTTGCAGAAAGAGGGCATGAGATTCATTGGCTATCTCTTGCGCCTTCAACTGAAGGTAATATTGAAAATGTAAGATTGTATTTGATTAAAGAATTACCAGGATTTTCCCCCCTAAATATATTGCATTATCTAAGTGATATCAAAAGGCTTATAAAAAAGATAAAACCTGATATTTTACATGTCCATTATGCTGGATTGAATGGAATGCTTGGTGCCTTGACTGGATTTCATCCCTTTGTATTAACCGCCTGGGGGTCAGATGTTTTAATAGCAGGTAAATCTATGATTAAAAAAACATTAGTAAAATTTGCCTTAACAAAAGCAGATTTAATTACCTGTGATGCCAATCATATGATAGAGGCTATGACAAAATTAGGGATAGATAATAAAAAAATTAATCTTATTTACTTTGGAGTAGAAGCGGACAAATTTAAACCACAGGCAAAGAATGAGGATTTACTTGCCCGATGGGGGGTAAATGATTCCCCTGTGATTATAAGCTTACGAAGCCTTGAACCGATATATGATATTGAAACATTAATTAGAAGTATTCCCTATGTTCTAAAAGAGTTCCCAAAGGCAAGATTTGTAATTGCCGGAGCAGGCTCTTCTGAGGAATATTTAAAAAGATTAGATGAATCTACAGGTGTTATGGATAGCGTCCGATTTATAGGTAGATATTCAAATGATGAACTTCCCACATATCTTGCCTCATCAGATGTTTATGTTTCTACCTCCCTTTCAGATGCCGGTATTGCCGCCTCTACAGCCGAGGCAATGGCGGCTGGAGTACCTGTAGTGATTACTAATTCTGGAGAGAACAAGGAATGGATAAAGGATGGAGAAAATGGATTCATTGTGCCTGTAAAAAGACCAGAGGTAATAGCAGAAAAGATTATTTACTTGCTCGCTAATGAAGCTCTAAGGAGAAGAATTGGGCAGGAAGGAAGAAAAACAATTGAAGAGAAAAATAATTATTACAGAGAAATGGAGAAAATGGAAAAACTATACAGGGAATTAGTGGGTCATTCCATTTGTTTTTGTGGGTTGATTTCATTGCAAATTGCAAATTTAACATTTAGCATTTTAAATTTGAAATGCTAATTTTGCAATGATAAATTTGCAATGAAACTTATTAGCAAAAACCACCGAACTGCTAAAATCAAATGGAACGAGGTATTAGTTGGATGAAGAAAATTCTGCGATTTCTCAAAAGAAGGCTAAATAAAATATTTGGCACATTAAGTGATGAACTTTTCTGGCGTTTTCGTCATTTTTTTGACAGAAGATGGGCTTTAAGTTATCTTTCTAATGATTCCCTTAATCACCCACATCGGAGACTTCTGATTGAGAAAATATCTGTCTATACTCCATTTGAAACCGTTTTAGAAATTGGTTGTGCCTCAGGGCCTAATCTTTATCTTTTAGCTAATAAATTCCCTGAGGCTAAATTATACGGGCAAGATATCAGTTCAGCCGCAATTTATGCAGGACAAAAATGGCTTAAATCTCAAGAAATTAAAAATGTTTTTCTTACAATCGGTGAATTTGGTAATCTTAAAAAATTCGAGAATATAGATATAGTATTTACCGATGCCGCACTTATTTACATTGGGCCGGATAAGATTGAAACTGTAATTAATGAATTGTTCCGTATTGCTCGCAAATCAATAATACTGTGTGAATGGCACTATGAAGTGGAAAAACCTTTTTATGCTGACAATTGGGTTTATAATTACCGAAATTTGTTTGAGAAATTTGTCCCAACTGAATGTATAAAAGTAACTAAAATCCTACCTGAGGTGTGGCAAGGTAATTGGGCAAAATATGGATATATAATTGAGGTAACTTTATGAAAAAGAGCCACCAGGGAGAGTTGGTGAATAATCCCATAATTAGTGTGATTATAACAACTTTCAACAGACCCGCTCTTTTATCTGAGGCTATTAAAAGTGTTTTATCTCAAAATATTGAAAATCTTGAGATAATTATTGTGGATGACGCTATTGTAGACAATGGCACAAAACAGATAATCTTCTCATTTAAAGATTCACGAATTCATTACCTAAAGAATTATACAAATTTGGGCTCGGCTAAAAGTTTAAATATTGGATTAAAGACAGCTAAAGGGGAATATATTGCTATCCTTGATGACGATGATGTCTGGTTATCCTCAGACAAACTTGATGAGCAAATTAAATTTTTAGATAAAAATCAGAATTGTGTCCTGGTTGGTACCAATGTAGTGGTTACTGATTACAACGATGGGAAAGAAATAACCAGAATTAACTTCCCACATAGAGATGAAGAATTAAGAAGAAATATTTTTTATTACAATCCATTTGCTCATTCATCTGTTGTTTATCGAAAAAAGGCTGTTTTAGAGGTTGGCGGTTATAACGAATTGCTTGAGCGGGGAAAAGATTATGATTTATGGCTGAAACTGGGGAAAATGGGGAAAATGGCTGTATTGCCAGGTTATTATTTAAGGTATCGCGAGCAAACTTCATTGCAACGAAATATTATTGAAATGCGTATGAAAGATTCTAATGCAGTTCTGTTACTAATCTGGAAATATCGAAAAGATTATCCAGCATTTTTGATTCCATTTTTACGGCAATGTGGTAGATTGCTAATTTTCTCATGCTTATATCTTTTGCAAAAAATAACTGGAAGAAAATACCGATGAGATTAACAAGATTTTTTATGTATAAAAGAATAACTACATGTTTTAAGAATCCTATCTCTGGAAGAATTTTAGGTATAAGTGGTATAGATAATTTTAAGTTTCTTATTGATTCTAATAATAGCATTATTACAGAATTCTATTGAGGGTTAAAGTAAAAATTGGAAGTAACAAAAATAGTAATCGGATTTAGCGGATAAAACGGATAAATAAAATATTAAAATCCATTCAATCCGATTACTAAATTAACGAAACTTCAGAAATACAAAGGAGATATTGACATAAATGAGAGATAAGCCGAAGTCTCAAATTCCTGGATTATCTATACAAACATGGGTTAATGCGAGTTCTATACTTTTATTTTGTACCGTAGTTAGTAAGCTGTTGGGTTTTGTTCGTGAAATCTTAGTTGCAAAAAATTTCGGGGCTGGAACTGATGTCGATGCATATATGATTGCCATAACGATTCCTACCTTAATAGGCGGTAGTATAGGTTCTGCTTTTGGTATCTCTTTAGTGCCTTTTTATCAAAGGCTATTAAATAAAGAAGAAATATCAGAAGCGAATAAGCATATCCGGACTATTGTTTGTTTTACTATTATAATTTCGATATTTTTTTTATTTTTTCTATGCTTTATGTCTGAACCAATTATTAAAATGATTGCCCCTGGACTTCCAGAGACAACCTTCAAAATAACAACAAAGATGACACAACATCTTTCGATAATGGTACTTGGTCTTTCACTTTTTCATCTTTTAACCGCAATTTATAACGCATTCCATCACTTTAAAATACCTGCCTTTGCAGACCTAACAAGCATCCTGTGTGTTATTCTAATGCTGATTTTCTTTTCTTCGGTTTTGGGGATTTATGCCTTGGTATTTGGATTAATTATAGGGACTTTTCTTGCTATTGCTATCCAAATTATCTATTTATTTAAAAAGAGAGTTTTAGGTTTCAAGATAGATTTTAGAGGCTCTGTTTTAAAAGAGTTTATCATGTTTACGATGCTTATACTGTGTTATGATTTTTTTTCTCAAACAAGTGGAATCATTGAAAATTTTTTCGCCTCAGGGTTAACTGTAGGGAGTATTTCAGCACTTGGGTATGCCAAAAGATTATTTAATGTCCCGACTTCCCTGGTATCATTAAGCGTCGTTAAGGCAATATTCCCAACATTCTCAACTCAGGTCTCAGAACAAAAATTGAATGAAACAAGGAGTCTTATCGTAAAACTTATTAGACAGATTATTATTTTTTTTCTGCCATTGAGCATTATATTAATTTTTTTCAGTAAAGAGTTTATTCGTTTCATCTTTATGCGGGGAGCATTTGATGATTTAGCCTTACAGACAACCTCAAATGCTTTTATTTTTTATATAGTTGGATTAACGGCCAGTGTGATAATACCTATTTTTATTCGTCTATGTTATGCCTTTTCTGACACAATAACCCCACTTAGAGTAATGATAATTAGTCTCCTGTTTATGATTTTCTCTAATTATCTTTTAGTTCCACTTATGGGAATAAAAGGAATTGCACTTACCAGTACCCTTGGAATTATATTTACACTGTTTGCCATGGGTTTAGCACTAAGAAAAAAGTTGGGAGGACTACAGATTAAAATATTATCAAGGACTTTTGGTATTTCCTTATTATGTGCCTTGATTTCATTACTCCCTATTCTACCATTTAGAGATTCAACTATATTTAGTTTTGTATTTTCAGTGCTCCTTTATTTTATGTTTTATTTTGTCTTAGGTTGGTTTCTAATGAAAGATGATATTCCTATAGTATGGAAATTATTCAAACGGAATTTTTATCATAGGATTTAATTTAGATGAATATTAGAGAAAAGGAGAGTTTCTTATGGGGAGGTTCTTGGATTTTTCTGAAATACTTTTCGCAATATTTCTTATTCCAACGAAATATACCACACTATGTCAAAATTTATCCCTACCACAGGTTTTAAATCCTGTATTTTTGTTATTCTGCTTTATTTTAGCACATATTATTATTACCTTTCTTAGAACACGGAAAATACCTCCTATCCCCAAAACCCTTTTCTTCCCATACCTTGGGTTGCTTATGCTGATGGTCTTGAGTATGAGATATACTTCAAACTTAGGATATGGGAAGACTAAAATTTTAGAATTTATCACATTTACTGCATTAGCCTATTTTGCCCCATTTTTCATATTCACATCTCTAAAGGTCTTTGAACGCTTTTTAAAAACATTAATAATTATAGGTGTTTTCTTAAGTATTGCTATTTTGGGCTTACGGCTATATTCTTTATTCTATTTATCCTCTTCAGAAATTTATCCTGAACAAGGTCTAATAGGAAGTAATTATTTAGTCCTACAACAAATCGTAGGAATAACAGATTTAATAATTCTTTATTATTTTTTATTAAAAAATCACTCAACAAAACAAACAATCTGGTTAAATCTTTCATATATATTATGTATAGTTATTCTCGTATCTTCCTATGGTAAATGTCCTGTTTTCGCCTTTTTTGGCACAATAATTTTTATGACAATTATCTCTATTAAAAATCTACTGGGCAATAGGAGAATATTATTTAATACCCTTTTACTGATTATTGTAAGTAGTTTATTATTCTTCTCAATTGGTCAGGTTTGTTTCTTGCGTACCAAGGCTTACTTATCACCAAATTATTCTGGTCGTGTGGAACGATTGGAAAATGCAAGAGTTGCCATAAAATTGTTTTCTCAGCATCCTTTTTTGGGAGTAGGGATTGGTGGATTCAGTAACTTCTCTGTAGAAATAAAGGGCATCGAGAGATTTAAATATCCACATAATATTATTTTAGAAATTGGTTCTGAGTTAGGATTGATAGGGATTATATTCTTTGGACTTATGATAGGTTTTAGCTTTAAGCATTTGATTTATCTACGAAATAAATATAACTATTTAAAACTATGGCTATTGCCTAATGTAATCATGAGTCTCTTTGTCTTTTCTTTTTTGACTTCGATGACTTCAGGTGATATTAATAATCTGGCATTGTTTGCATGGATGGGGACTTCATACACCCTTGGGCAAATTTTGAACAAGGTTGAAAATGAAAAATAGAATTTATTACTGGCAGGGAACAGAAATTCCTCAACTTTAAGTAGAAAAATTAAGGGGAGAGAAAACCTAATTCATGCGGTTTTCCCTCCATCAATTCTTACTTTCTTAAAGTTGAGGAATTTCTGGGCAGGGAAATTTATCCTTGACAAAAGGATAAAAAAAGAATATAATATTCCTGAAGGTAAGGATAAAGTAGTATGATAGATATTGATAAATTGAGAGTTTTAGTTAGTATTATCATCCCTTGCCGTAACGAAGAAAGATTCATTAGCAAATGCCTTGATTCTATTATTGCTCAGGACTATCCAAAGGATAAACTTAAGGTTTTGGTTATTGATGGAATGAGTGAAGACGGCACAAGAGAGACAATTCAAAGATATACTCAACAATACTCGAATATTAAACTTTGGGATAATCTCAAAAAGATTGTACCGACTGCTATGAACCTTGGCATCAAAGAGGCAAAAGGTGATGTAATTATAAGGATGGATGCTCACACTGAGTATTCGGAAGACTATGTCTCAAAATGTGTCCGGTATTTATACGAATATAATGCTGATAATGTCGGCGGAACAATGGTTACCTTATCACAGAATGATACTTTTATTGGTAGAATTATTGTTAATGTTCTGACCAGCCAATTTGGGGTAGGTAATTCCGATTTCAGAACTGGGACAGAACAGCCCAAAGAAACAGATACCGTCTTTGGTGGATGTTATAGAAAAGAAATTTTTGAAAAAATAGGGCTTTTTAACGAACACCTTGCTAGCAGTCAGGATATGGAATTCAACATACGACTTAAAAATAACGGCGGAAAGATAATGCTGTTTCCAGATATAATTTCTTACTATTATACCCGCTCAGATTTTCAATCATTTTGTAAGAATAATTTCCGCAATGGTTTTTGGGCTATTTATCCAATGAAATTTGTTAAAATGCCACTGAGCTGGCGACATTATATTCCATTTGCCTTTGTATTTGCATTATTGAGTCTTGGAATGCTATCATTATACTGGTGGATATTTGGGGAGCTTTTATTATTTACAGCAGGATTTTATCTTTTGACAAATTGTTTTTTTTCTGCTAAAATATCTATTTCCGAAAAGAATTGGCGATATTTCCCTGTTTTGATTTTCATGTTTGCAACACTACATTTAAGTTACGGTCTGGGTTCGGTGGTCGGTTTGGTAAAAGTTTTGGTTTCCAAAAATTTCTGGATGATGCAAAATAGTAGAACGGTTGAATGCTTACAAGGATAAATATGTTAAAAAGGATTTTCGATATTGTATTTTCGTTTATAGGTTTTTTGGTAACTTTACCTTTAATGATATTGATGGCCATTTTGATAAAAAAGGAAGATGGCGGTACTGTGTTTTATCGTGGAGTAAGAGTTGGTAAATTTGGAAAACCGTTCAGGATGTTCAAGTTTAGAACGATGGTAGTAAATGCGGATAAAATTGGAGGTCCGTCTACTTCAGGTGATGACCCACGGTTACTTAAGATTGGGAAATTTTTAAGAAAATATAAATTAGATGAATTGCCGCAGTTGATAAATGTTTTAAAAGGCGATATGAGTTTTGTCGGTCCTCGTCCGGAGGTTCAACATTATGTAAATATGTTCACGGAGGAAGAAAAAGTAATATTATCGGTTCCCCCCGGAATTACTGACTGGGCATCGCTCTGGAATTCGGATGAAGGCACTTTACTTGCAGGTAGTCCTGACCCTGAAAAAACATATATGGAAGAAATAAGACCTGAAAAAATACGGCTTCAATTAAAATATGTTAAGGAAAATAATTTTTGGACTGATCTGAAAATTCTGTTTGAGACAATAAAAGTAATTGTGAAATAAAAAATGAGATTGATGGAGAAGATAAGAAAGTTTGAGGAAATAACGATACTATATATTATCTGGACTTTCGTGAATTTATTCAATAGAATCACGAAAGCACGAAAGGACGAAAGCACGAAAAAATATATATTCCTTTTCGTATTTTCTTGAATTTCAAGTTTTCGTGTTTATAATTTTTGGCAGATTAGGGTTTAACCTTAACTTATCAATAATTGCTGTCCCGTATGTTTTCAAGGGATTTCAACCCACTAAAAATCACGAAAGTCCAGATTATTAATAAGTGTTATAATTTTAATACCCGCCTTAATTTCTCATAAAAATTCTCTCTTGTATTGGGTGTGGCTATTCTTAAACGACGGAAGAACGATAAAAAAATCCTGTAATTACTGAAGTTATGTAAAAAGTTAAAATGGGAAAAACCTTATTTTTGAGGAGATATTACCTATGAACAGTAATATAGGGTCCTTTTGTCGGAAAAATCCAGTGTTTGGGTGGGGAAAATACCTTTTTTGAACCTAAAAGCAAGGTAAAAGCCCCTTTTTTCCGTCGTCCTAAAGTAGCCACACCCGTGGGATTTACATTTATGTCATTGGTGCAGAAGGGGATAAGAAGGTAGGGAAGATAGGAGTGGTAAAATAATTGGTGGTGTCCTGCTGGTTCATAACATTTGATATTGTGGGTGCTCCAGTAGTCAGAATTCAGGAGTCAGGAGTCAGAATAAAAAAGGCGCTCCTGGAGTGAGGTTTATTCTGACTCCTGGATTCTGACTCCTGGATTCTATCATAGATACCCCCAA
>JASEHU010000045.1:0-1238 GCA_030018635.1 bacterium | reverse complement strand
AAATGAATTTATCCTCTTGTTTTACACAAGTTAGCTATTCACGGACACCACCTGAAAATGAGGAGTTATATGTCTTCAAAGAATAGAGAATTGTCATACAGCCTGGCTATAAATGAGGCACTCCATCAAATAATGGCGGTGGATGAGTCTGTTTTCCTCATTGGACAGGGGGTCAAGAGTCCCTGGTATGTTGGGAATACAACCACAGGACTTCTTGAGAAATTTGGGCAGGAACGGATTATCGATACCCCTGTTTCTGAAAATGCTATTACCGGGGTAGCCGTTGGTGCGGCTATTGCCGGAATGAGACCAATAGTTGTCCATCCAAGAATGGATTTTATGTGGTATGGTCTGGACCCTATAATCAATGAGGCGGCAAATTGGCATTACATGTTTGGAGGAAAAGGGTCTGTGCCGGTAGTTATCTGGGCTATAATAAATAGAGGCGGTGAACAGGCCGCTCAACATTCTCAAAGCCTACAGGCAATATTTGCTCATATCCCTGGGCTTAAAGTAGTTATGCCCTCTACACCCGCGGATGCCAAAGGATTACTTATTGCCAGTATAAAAGATGATAATCCGGTTATTTTCATAGATGACCGCTGGCTATACAAAGATATAGAAGAAGTCCCTGAAGAATTATATAGTCTGCCAATAGGTAAAGGTATTATCCGAAAGGAAGGAGAAGATGTAACTATAGCCGCCACCTCATATATGGTTAACGAGGCGATGAAGGCGGCTATTACTCTGGGAAAGGAAGGAATTAGGGCCGAGGTCATAGATATTCGAACCATTAAACCCATTGATGAGGCGATTATATTTGCCTCAGTTAAAAAAACAGGTAGATTGGTTATAGTCGATGCCGCCTGGAAAACCTGTGGAATAGCGGCTGAAATATCCGCTTTAGTAGGAGAGAATGTGTTTGCCTATCTTAAATCACCTGTTATAAGGGTAACATTACCGGATATTCCTGCACCGGCAAGTCGAGAATTAGAAAGGAAGTATTTTATAAGCGAAAGGGATATTATTAAAAGTATAAAAAATAGGGTTTAGGGTTCAAGGGGTCGAGGGGTCAAGGGTAAGAAAGAGGATTTTTCTTTTTTCCCTTTGAACTTTTAATCCAATACTGTTCGGAATGAAATTTACTAATACTTTTTTCAGTTAAAACGTTGCAAACAAATAACCATAGTGGGTCATTCCATTTGATATTGGGGGTATCTATGATAGAATCCAGGAGT
>JASEHU010000044.1:7141-11396 GCA_030018635.1 bacterium | reverse complement strand
AAGGTAAGGGATAATGAAGGAGTAGGGACAGTAACATTATATTACAAGCCGATAGGTGGAGTAGATACTGCTGTTACGATGGAATTAACAGGAGTGGCAGATACATACCAAGGGACGATAAGTGTAGCAGATAATAAGGTAGGAGAGATAGGGTACTACATTCAGGCAGTAGATAAAGTTGGGAAATCAGCGAGAAATCCAGAGGTAAATGGTGTTTATTATGGAGTAACGGTAATAGACAATGATGTTCCGACAGCGGTAATAAGTCCAGCATCACCGATAGTAGTAGTGCAAGGGGAGACGATATACTTTGATGGAAGTAGATCAAGTGACAATGTAACTTCAAATGTAGAGTTATCATACAGTTGGGAATTTGGAGATGGAGGGATAGCAGGTGGAATGAAACCGACACATTCATACGCAGCTATTGGTACCTACACAGGGACATTAACCGTAACGGATAAGGCAGGGAATACAAATGCGACATCAGTCACAGTAAGGGTAAATGACAATGAGGTACCAGTGATATCCGAGGTAAGTCATATACCAGGGACAGGGACGACAGGGGAGAGTGTAGTAGTAAGTGCGAAGGTAAGGGATAATGAAGGAGTAGGGACAGTAACATTATATTACAAGCCGATAGATGGAGTAGATACTGCTGTTACGATGGAATTAACAGGAGTGGCAGATACATACCAAGGGACGATAACGGTAGCATCAAACAAGGTAGGAGAGATAAGATATTATTTCAAGGCAGTGGATAATGTAGGCAAAACAGCAAGGATGCCAGATGGAGAAGGAATCTATTATACAGTAACAATAATAGATGATGATCCACCAATTGCTGTTTTTACTCACACCCCAGCTTCTCCAGAGCAATATCAGGTAGTTACATTTAATGCTGGCAGTTCAACGGATAATGTAAAGATAGAAAGTTATTATTGGAGATTTGGAGATGGAGAGGTAGAATTTACCAATTCAATTGTTGACCATGCTTACAAGGGAAAAGGTTCATATACGGTTATATTAGTGGTTAAAGATAGTGCAGGTCACGAAAATACCACTCAAGCAACCATAACAGTAAGAGATATAGATTTACCAACTGCTCGCATTACAGGTAGAGATAAGATAGTTCAAGAAGATACAGTGGTTATTTTTGATGGTAGTGAGTCAACTGACAAGAGTGGTATTGCTAAATATATCTGGAACTTTGGGAATGGAGTAGAGATATCTACATCTACGGCCATTGTTTCATATAGCTATCCTAATCCAGGTGTTTATGTGGTTGGTTTGAATGTAGTGGACAATGCAAATAATACCAGTACTGTTACTGCTCAAATTTCAGTTACAGTAACCTATATGCAACTTGCTACACAGACAACAATTGGTCCAGCAGGTGGTATTCTTGGTGTTGAGGAAGACATTACACTTAATATTCCAAATGGGGCATTAGGAGAGAATACTATGTTGAAGATTGAACCTTCTGCATTAAGTGATGTTCCGAGTTTGTTTGTAGGTATTGCGGGAGCTACTTATAAGATAACTCCAAAGAAACTCTTTAATAAACCAGTAACATTAACTATCTGGTATGCCGATGCTGACCAAAATGGGTTAGTAGATAATTGTGATATTAACAATCCACAAAATAGACCTATTGTAGCGGTTAATTTAAGAGTTTACTATTATGATGGTTATGATTGGCTTATGTTACCAAGCACGGTAAATGTTGCTTCAAATAGTGTCAGTGCTACGGTAACCAATAGTGGTAAATTCACATTAGGGTTATATGACCAGGGTGCTGCAGCCAAAGATGTTGACCCAGAGACTATTTTAGCCAATTTAGTTTTAACCCAAAATCCATTTGCTCCTACTGGCGGTAATTTCACGGAATTCCAGGGTGATTTAGGTAGAGATTCGTATATTACCATTAAGATTTACGATACTACGGGTGAAGAGATAAGAGAATTGCCAAAGAACTTAGTAACTGCAGGTGTAAGTCGATTGTTGTCTGTTTGGGATGGAAAAACTAATGGCGGTGAGATTGCTAAAAATGGGATATATGTTTATCAAATTAAGGTAGAACAAGTTGGTGGTGGTACTAAGGTTGAAACACACGCCATTGGGATAGTGAAATAGTAAATTAAGTGAGGAGTGAAATGGATTACATAACTTCCCATTTGATGAATTATAAATGGAATTTAGGCGTTAGCCTTTCGTAAATGAAATCCTAAAGGATTAATTCCAAAGTATATAAAAGGAGGTAAAAATAATTATGTTAAAGAAAAAAAGTATTATAATAGGTTTAGTAGGTTTATCTATGTTAGGGGTTTCTTCTTCTTATGCTGGATTTAAATTTGAAGGGGTCGGGGGCAGACCGCTAGGTATGGGTGGTGCATTTGTAGGCTTAGCAGATGACATTAATACCCTTTATTACAATCCGGCGGGATTATCTGAGATTGATAAACGAGTAGAAACCTATATGTATGCCCAAAAAATGGAAGTATTGAAGTATCACTATGTAGGTATTGCTCAAAAAAATATTGGTTTTAGTTTTGTCTCTCAGAATACAGGTAAGGAGTTGGGAGGTAAGAATATAGACCAAAAGGAATTAGGGATGAGTGAATCTATTTTTGGTATTTCTTATGGTGGAAATATAATTGAGACCATGCCCGAATTATCTTTAGGAGCAACGCTAAAGGTGCTGAATTTGAATGCACCAACTAAATCCGGCTCTGGGTTTTGTTTTGATATCGGCGCTTTGTATAAACACCCTATGTATGAAAATATCTCCTTTGGTGTCGCTATACGCAATATTAACGCTGAGGTATTAGATGAAGAAATAGATGAGGTGTTGTGTGTTGGTGGTTCATATAAATTAGATGACCCAAAGGTAACATTGGTAGGGGATATAATTAGTAAAAAAGACTATGCAAAAACAGAGGATACAAAATATGGATATAATATTGGTTTAGAATACTTACCAATTCCCCTTTTAGCTGTTAGATGTGGATTGGCAGATGGGAACATTACCTGGGGTTTTGGACTTTCACAAGATAAATGGCAATTAGACTATGCCTTTGGTGCTATTGATGCCTTAAAGGACTTTAATAACCATTATATCTCAGTTAGCTTGAAATTTTAATAATGAATGAAATGAATAATTGAGGGAAGGACTTTATATTATGCTTGGTATAGCCATATTGACAGGAATTGGTTTTCTGGTTGCATTCAGACTGCAAGAAGGGAAAAAACATAGTCATTAGGTAAGCGTTTAGGTGTTAGCCATCAGCTATTAGTTTTAAGGGAATTAGGTCACACAAGGGAAAATGTTTTTTAGACGGGATTACAGGATTTTACAGGATTATTTAATAAGGTAAAAATATCGTGATAATCCTGTAATCCTGTCAAAAATTAATAAGGAGGCAATAATGAAGTGTAATTTAAAAACATTAATTTCTACAATAACAATAATTTCTTTTTTACTTCCATGTCCAGCAATGGCTAAAATTACTTCTAAAGAAGTACCGGAAGGGACGAAGGTGGAAATAATTACTATTAAAAAAGGGGATACTTTATGGAGGTTGTCTGAAATTTATTATAAAAATCCTGAAATGTGGAAAAGATTTCAGGATTTAAATACCTTTACTAATCCACATTTGATTTTTCCTGGTGAAAAACTATTTATTAGTATAGAAGATGCTCAAAAGATCAAGGAGTTATTAAGAGAGAGAGTGCTGGAGGTAAAAGAGGAAATAAAAGAGGTGAAAAAGAAGGAAGCACTCGAAAAGAAACCAGAAGAACCTAAAAAAGAGGAAGTAAAAGAGATTATTCCGGTAAAAGAGGTTGAATCTTCTGTTCCAGATAAGGTGTCAGCAAAATTAGAAGAGGATATAAAAGCGTTACAAGAAAAAAGTAAAAAGACTATAACCGATAAACAAAAAGAAATTGGTAAGTTGAAAGATGAGTTAACTACCTTAAAAAAAGAACAGAAGATGCTCCAAGAGTCAATGGAAGAATTAGAAGAAAAACTCAATAGAGAAAAACAAGAAACAACTAAATTAAGACAAGGAAAACAAGAAGCAGAAGACACCATTGATTTTTTAGCCGTTGGAGTAACTTGTGGATTGGTATTATTATTGAATGTATTTAAATAAGAAAAATTGGGGTCAGCCATCATTGGCCACCTCCTGTTTTTATGTTTGGTAATGTCAAAAGTTTTACTGCAATTTTTTTCTAAGTCGCGATGATTAAAGAG
>JASEHU010000044.1:0-6882 GCA_030018635.1 bacterium | reverse complement strand
CACTACTACTCTGTGACATTTTATTTTATGGGTATAAACAAATTTTTATACAGAATCACGAAATATATCCTCACACAAAAACACAAAGCACATAAAGAGGAAAAATAAAAAGAATCTTTGTGTTCTTTGTGTGAGAAAAACCCACAAATTTAAGTGTCATGGAGTACTACCTTATGTTTTTATAAGGTTTCAGGATTGGAAACCAATCCTTTTTTTTGAAACTTTTGCCTTATAATTTAGCAGGAAGCTGGCCAATATGCAATAATTATTTTTGTTATATTTTGTTGTGGATAGTGACGCAATTGACGCTCATGTGGATAACTTGATGGACAACTCTACGAGTTGCCCACAAGTTACCCACAATCGCTTGAATAACTCTTTGAATTATTCACAATTGCTTGGATAACTCCTTTGGAGTTATCCACACTACCCACAACAACTACTACTGCTTATTTTGAAGTTTACTGGAAGAACATTATACCAGACCTTGATTATGGAATACGGAAGGTTCTAAATTCCATAATCAAGGTCTAACCCCCCTCCCGATTCCTTGGAGTCTGAAAGATTCACTACCGAACCCAAGCCATCTTGATGAAACCAATGCGTGTTTTGATACACAAGCCTCTTTGAAACCGGCAATACTAACAAATAATCCCTGCTTATCAACTGCCCATTGCCGTAAATGTACTCTAACGGGTTACCTTTGTTCTGATAAAACTCAAGCAGGACATTCGTCCCATCCCAGAGATACTCGGTGCATTGGGCTTCTGGTATTCCAAAACCACCTCCTTTGGCTAATTGTGAGATTCGTCTGCCATAACCATCGTAGGCATTGCGAATCTCGGATTGCGGATTGCGAATTGAAATCAATCTATTAGCGTAATCGTAGGAATAATTAGTTGTTATGCCATCCCCTATCTTGCTTATCATATTGCCATTACCATCGTAGCCGTAGGTAGTAGCTCCTGCCTGCAATAGTCTATCACCTGCATCGTAAGTGTAACTTATCCCATTCATAATCGAATTGGGGTCGAATTGGGGTCAGACCTTGACAGACTGTTGACATAAAATCTACCCTTTTCCTTATCGTCTTTGACTTTGATTTTGTTAAAAGAAGTAGAACACTTAAAAATCTTAATCTTATGACGACTATTTCTAAAATTTTAGCAATTTACCTTCTTTTTCTCATAAAATTATGACTTTTATCTCACACCTATATTGGAGAAAACGCTGTTTTTCACCAGAAATAATGCACCTGACAATTAATAGCGAACAATCTTAAATCTTTGCCCAAACAAGTTTTTCAATATTTGATGAAGTTACGGACATCAACTGCTGAATCTTTATCATCTCTTTGTTTCGATAAAGTGCTCTGCGTAACAAATGATAATCTTTCAGATGACCAATGCCTCCCTCAATCCTTAATCGTTTCTTTAGAGCAGATTTATGCTCAGGTGTTTGACTGATTTTCTCTGCCTCTTGCCTCCTCTTATGTTCTTCTTCAATAATCTCTATTGTTCGGTAACGGACAGTAGTACAAAACTTCCTTAATTCACATTCCTGACAAGCAATCCCTTTATATCTCGTTTTTCTATCCTGGCGAGGTTTCTTGCCTAACCTCTCCATTCGTTTTTCTGCTGGACAAATAAGCTCACCTTTCTCATTGAACTCAAACATCTCCGTAGAATAAACCCCATATTTGTTTTCTCTTTTAGCCAGACTAATATAAGCCTTTACCTTATCTTTTTCTAAAATTTCTCTTACCTTAATCTCATCGTATCCTCTATCCAGACTAATCTCATCCGGAGCCTTACCTACATTCTTCTTATGTGCCTCGTATGTAGGAATAAATATATTAGAACAATAAGTATCTGCCGGTTCAAGATAGCAAGCAGTAAATACTCCCACAGGATAATCATAAGCAAAAGATTGAAGATACCCACAGTAATTCTCATTTGATGATGTTCGACCTACCCTCGCTGTTGAATCCCCTCTTGCATGAGAAATTTCGTGTAATACTTTAGATACTTTCTCTTTTATCTCCTTGGCCTTTTCTACAGGTATCCCCTTTATCTTGACTGGTTTTATCCCCATCTCTTTTGCTTGCATCTTTATCTTTTCGACTACCTTGTCTGCCTTCTGGACAGGATAACCTACCAGTTTAGAAGCAACCTTCGCTATCTCCTTTAACCCTTCTTCCTGTTCTTTAGTCTCTCCTTCTACATACTCTGTCCCAAATAACCTTTTTATGTACTCCTTGGTTAATCTCCTGGCCTGCTCTGCTGAGGTATATCTTCTGGCATTACCAGGAAGTTTTGAACCATCTATACTGATGTGATTCCCCTTTACCAATCCTACCTTGACACAACAATGAACAATATATTCAAATATTTCTAAAAATGTTTTTGCACCTACTCTGGCACGAAACTTTGAGATAATACTGTGATCCGGTATCTTACCAAAAAGACCAAAATCACAAAACCATCTTATTGCCATATCTGAATGTGCCCTTCTGCATAATTCCCTTTCAGAGTGAATAGGATAGAGAAACATGACCAGATAGAGTTTGAATAGAGCAATCGGCTCAATCCTTGGAATAGGAGTTATTTTGCCAGAGTATTTAGTCTCAAGTATCTTCCCTATTCTTTTAAAGTCTACCCTTTCTTCTATCCGCCTTAAAATATGTCCTTCTGGAATATAGAAGGCAAATATTCCCTTCTCTCCCGAAAAGAGAATTTCTTTGAACAACACATACTGTAAAAGAACAAAAAATGCTAAAGTTTTTAAACCTTTTTGCCGACATAATAAATGAGTCATCGAGGATACCTCCCAATTTTAAAAAATTAGTCTCTATAGGTATCCTCGACATCTTTTTAAAAAATCTTTAGTATTTTTTCTTTTGACCCCACAATATAAAATTTAAAATTACTTCTCTTACCCCTTAGATTCCGCATAAAATAAGCGAAAAAGAACATTCCCCAAATCCCCGCTTCATTTCAACAGCCTGTCAAGGTGCGACCCTCATCTAATCCCCTCATCTAATCCCCGACTCTCATCTAATCCCCACTCTTTGCTTCATTGCTTAATAGTAAATGATACACGGTGAGTATTACAGAGATCTCCGAAAGGAACAAAGGCGTAATCCAAAGCCATCTTTTTATGTTGTAGTCCTAAACCAGTAGAAAAGCCAGTAATCTCACCAAGTGTAGAACTCATCCCTGATTTATAACCCACTCGTATTGAAGCTGTTAAACTTTTTGGCCAGGGAACAAGGAAAGAATATTCACTACCTGCACTTAATCTTGATTTCTGACTGAAAAGAGAATTTATATCAGCCGAGAGAATCAAATTATTCTTCCTATCTATGTTAGCTGTCTGCTGGCCATTGTCCAGGGACCTATCCAGGCTGTAAGAAATACCCGCCTTAAAATTATGTGAAATCACTTCTTTGTCAGGAGTAAATTTTAATCCCGTACCAAGATTCTGAATTACAAAGCCTAAATTCACTCCTTCAAGTGGTGTCTTGTATAGTCCACCTAAATCAAAAACAAGATCACTTGTTTCATCGCTATCCAATTTACTATAAAACCCTTTCAAGGTTATTCCTAAAGAAAGATTTCTTTTTACCGGATAACCGTAAGCAAGGGAAAACACACCTACATTATTATGAAAATCACCAATTTCATTCCCAAAATCATCCCTGCGTGAATGTTCTGAAATTAAAAGAGCAAGTTGGCTACCAATAGCTCCATATTTACCTAAAGGCTGAGCATAACTTAAGTATTCGCTTTTTATATCTACCAGATAATTAAGATGCATTACAGAGAATTCACGCATTTTTAGTTGTGTAAGCCCAGCTGGATTCCAATAGATTGCAGTAACATTGTCAGCAATTGAACTAAATGCTCCACCCATACTAACTGCTCGCTCGCCAACACCGATATTTAGAAATTCACCACCAGTAGTTCCTGCACCTTTAGCCTGAACATTGATTGCCACAGATAAAAAAATACAGGTAATTCCTAATAAAACGCCATTTATTCCCATTCCTTCTTTTCACCGCCTGATTATATTTTCCCAAACTTTGTGGTTCTGGGAAAGATTTTTACTTAACTACTGTAAACTTTCCTCTGTTGCCTTTTGGCTCTTTTGGATTTGATGCTGAGTAAAGATATATCCCTCGCACTATCTTTTCACCATTTTCGTTAGTTAAATTCCATATAATTTTATCCTTCCCCTCGGTTTCTCTTAGTTCTTTGACTAATTCACCGCTTAAAGTATAAATCCTTATTGTTCCGTAAGCAACACCTGTTCCCCAGAAGGTTAACATTTTACCACTGGATAAAGAGATTGGTTCTGGATAAGCAATTACACAGGTTGGAATGATACTAATATTAACCACTGCATTTCCCACATTTGAAGTAATATTTATCATACCAGTATAAGTTACATAATCCGAAAGCTCTCTTGTTGGCAAAACCGTAACTGAAATTATTTTATTTTCTCCAGCACCCAGATTAAAACTTGTAGGACTAACAATTATCCAATCTTTATCTTTCGTGATATTCCCGGTTAATGTTCCCTCACCTGAATTGGTAATTGTAAAACTCATCGTCTTGCTTTTCCCTTTCTCCACCTCTCCAAAAGATAAAGAAGTAGGATTTATTCCCAAAACCGGTTGATTTGGTGGATTTATTTTTAGGATAGAAGTAACAGGGGCTGACCAGGTTTCATCATCATCCTTTACTTTGAAGAAAATTGTATGAGTTCCAATAGATAAGGCTGTTGTGGTAAAATTAGCAAAAGTACTTAACGAACCATTTATACTTGAGTTCCATTCATAAGCCACTATTGTACCATCGGAATCTTCACCATGACCAGTGAATGATACTATCTTGCCTTGAGTTGCTGGATTAGGTGATATTGAGTCAATGTGGGCTGTTGGGGGTTGATTTATAGGGGAGCTATTCATGATATCTACCTGATTGACCAGATCAGTAGTTAGAACAAATGAATAGCTTTCATTTTGATTATATCCAGTAATATCTATCCGATTCCAACCAGCTATAAGACTAAGATTGCAAGGGAATTCATAAGGTGTGTCGAATGCTTTATTTAAGAATACTCTTGGGACGCAATCACCGCCCCCATTTAGAAGTATGTTACATGAATTACTTACATAAACATATGCCCAAGCATGCCATTGACGGTCTCGATCAGCAGAGACTGATAATCGCCCATTCTGATCTATATTCCAAGATATTCCATTTAAGTTACCAGATTGTTGAGTATATGTTCCACTCCATTTAAGTTCGTAGATATAATTACCAACCCATCTTCCCCATCCATCCTCATAATCATATCGCCATGGCCTTAACCATGCTTCATTGGAATGAAAACGGTCATCTCCATTCCATCTAAAATTCCAAAGATTATCTCCTACATTAGAAGTACCTACTTCTTCAAGAAAACAATCATCAAAACAAGATGTACTTGTTCCTGGACTTCCCTCTGGCTTCTGAACACGGCAGGTAAATCTTACATAGGCAGTATCTGGTGGAGCAGTTACATTGCTAATTGAAGATTGAAGCCATGACTGATTATCAGAGGTAATCTTGGGATTACTTGCTACAGAACCAATGATGCTTCGATAGGAGTTTAGGAATTGTAGCCTTACAGACGCTTCTGATCCAGCTACCCATACATGGTCATAAGGTGGATAAGGGTTCTTGTCAGGCTGCCTGATCCATGCACTGGCATTATATATCTTGCCAGGTGCAGAGAGAAACTCCTGATATGGTGCAGACCACCAGGCCCATGTTTCCCCCCCAGTATAATTCCATAGACCCTTATCCCCACTATGATTTGCTACCTCATTAGCTACACACTTTGCATAAGCACCACCATCTACACTCGCAGGTTTCCAATACCCAGAGTCAGGGAATGTCCCATTTGGCGTACTTTCCTCAAAGCCAGGGTCACCCAACATTTGGCCTTCAGCAAAGGCAAAATCAGACAAATTACCCATTATTATTAAGATAATTAAAATGCTCTTTAAGAAGAGAAAACATGATTTTTTTACTTCTAACATTGTTTTACACCCCTACGACAGACTGTGTGAAAAGTCAAATTTGATGATTCTTGAGTCCAATATATAGTTGTCAAAGTAGAGTGCGATACATTATATTGGGCTGACAAAGGCTAATTCTATGGTTTTCACACAGTCTGACGATTAGATGGTAATAGCTTTAACTAACCCTTCAGTTAAACTTAATAAAATCAAACTTTAATCCTATTTTAACTATAAATCCACTATAGTCTAAATCATTTGGGAATGCCCCCCGTGGTATAGGTTGTCCGTTAACTCTATCCGTAAACCCGTCTTTACCTTCCTGTGTAGCGCTGGTAAAATTGAGAAGCCTATAACCAGCACTAATATCGAAAGGTTCTTTTATCCAGCCTATTCCTATCATTCCTCCAAAAGTTTCACCAGTAACATCTAAATACCCTGGACGATTAGTTACTTTAAGATTTGCTTTCTCTAAAAACGAATGGTACTCACCAAGATAGTATTCACCAAGTAAAACACGGACATAAATATCTTTTAACTTCCCAAAATAATATTGACCCCCAAAGTAAACTCCAGTAACTGGCAGAGTCCATTTTACAATCGTACTATCAAATATATCTTTTGTGCCTGCCTGAAAATATTCCACACCATATATGACTTGAAATTGTTTATAACGGAGCTTCCCCCCTACCATTAACAAATTCCCTTTAAAGATGGGCGAGTTAGGGCCTTAAGCTTCCAATGTAGCTACGAATATTTTATCGTAGAGTGAAAATAATAGTATAGTTAATAAATTTAATATAATATACTTG
>JASEHU010000441.1 GCA_030018635.1 bacterium | reverse complement strand
ACCCAGACCAGACTTTCACTGGTAAGAACTAATAAACTTGCTCGGCACACTCATTTTTTAAAACCCTCCTTAAGATAATTTTGTAATCGGATTAAGCGGATTTGTCGGATAGTAAATAAAAAAATCCGATTAATCCGCTAAATCCGATTACTCCCTTCCCTCACCTGGCACATAAATATTCGTTACCTCGGCTATTTTTAACCACGAATAACAGATTTCAAATTTTCATTAGTCATTAATGATTAATAATATTATACCACAAGAATTCCGATTTGTCAAGGGAAAATTTGACACAATTTCACAAATGGACACGAATTTATTTGAAAAAAGCCACAAGGGAAGCGTTTAAGGTGTAATGAAGGGAAAACGAAAAAGTTAGAAAAAGGGGAAAAATATTTTAATGTATGGAATTTGAAAGTTGTATGGAGTGCGGTAGCTTGCTACCGCTTTTACGGCCAAAGCAATATTTTCGGCTAAAAGCGAGAGCAATCTCTCGCACTCCAAA
>JASEHU010000440.1 GCA_030018635.1 bacterium | reverse complement strand
AGGATATAAGCTGCTTAAAATCCCTACCAAAAATATAAAGATACTGCTTATGATTATGCCATAGATAGGAATGAAAAATTCCCAGTGTAATATCTTATTTACCACAAGATAAGCAATTAGAATTCCCACCATGAGTCCAATTATTATCCCAACCGAATAAATCATGATACCTTCAGATAGAAACTGCAAGAATATATCCTTCTTCCTTGCCCCAAAAGCACGACGCACTCCTATCTCGCTTACCCTTTTATGCACTGACATCAGCATCATACTGGTTAAGATAATACCAGAAAGGAGCAAAGAAAACAGGAAAGTTATCCCCAGCAGTTTTTCTGAGTCCTCTATTTGGTCTTTTAATTCATCTCTTAGACTGCCAAGATTCGTAAAGAGAAAAAATGCATCCTCCCCATATTTCTTACGAAGTGCTTGCTTAATAATATCAAGAGGCTTTTTCAGTCTTTCAGGAATAGGAGTAAGAAATTCCTCAAATACCCTTAAGTCTTCC
>JASEHU010000043.1 GCA_030018635.1 bacterium | reverse complement strand
ATTGCCGATTTTAGATTGCAAATTGATTTATCTTTAAAATCCAAAATCCAAAATCGAAAATCCAAAATAATTTCACATAAGAACTTTTGGTTAATAACTGCTATAATGTTAATTTATATTGAGTTAATTAAAATTTATTAAGCATGCCATTATTATTTTTTATCTTAATTTTTCACTTTTCACTTTTCACTTCTTTATCTGGTTTTTTAGTGGTAGGTTCTTTGTAGCCGGAATCCTTTTTTTCAGCCTCTACATAACTTTTACTTCGATAATCAGTTGTATAGAATCCTGCACCTTTAAATAAAAATCCTGCCCCACCGCTAATTATTCTTTTGATTTCTCCACTGCATTCAGGGCATATTTTAACAGGCTCATCAGTCATCTTTTGAAAATAGTCAAATCTTAGTCCACACTTTAAACATTCATATTCATAAGTTGGCATATTAATCACCTTTTTAGAAGACAGAATTCAGAATTCAGAAGACAGAAGACAGAAGTCAGAAGACAGAATTCAGAATTCAGAAGTTAGAAGTCAGAATAAAATGTATGCAAATTTTCTTATTCTGAATTCTGACTTCTGTCTTCTGAATTCTGAATTCTGTCTTCAAAAGTAAGGAGTGAGAAACCCTACTTCCCACTCCTTCTTTTTCTCTCTTTTTCTCTAACTTTTAACTTCTCTCCCTCTAACTTAATACATATCGCCGTATCCGCCGCCACCTGGTGGCATCATCGGGGGCATTTTGTCTTTCTTTTCAGGAATATCCGTGACCAATGCCTCGGTAGTCAGCATCAAGGCAGAAATCGATGCGGCATTTTGTAAGGCACAACGAGTTACCTTAGCCGGGTCAATTATACCTGCGTTAACTAAATCCGTATATTGGTCTTCTGAGGCATCGAATCCAAAACTATAATCCTTGCTATTTCTTACCTTTTCTACCACTATTGAGCCTTCTAAACCTGCATTTTCAACAATTTGTCTCAATGGTTCTTCTAAAGCTCGCTTGACGATGTTAGCCCCAACCTTTTCATCACCTTCTAATTTAAGGTTTTCAACCACATCCTGGGTTCGTAATAAGGCTACTCCACCACCTGGAACAATGCCTTCTTCAACCGCCGCCCTGGTAGCATGGAGTGCATCCTCAACGCGTGCCTTTTTCTCTTTCATCTCTGTCTCTGTTGCCGCACCTACCTTAAGCACCGCTACACCACCGGCTAATTTGGCTAATCGCTCCTGAAGCTTTTCACGGTCATAGTCAGAGGTAGTATCGTCAATCTGTATCTTGATTTGTGATATTCGAGCCTTAATGTCAGAGGTATTACCTGCACCTTCAACAATAGTCGTATTGTCTTTATCAATAGATATTCTCTTTGCTCGTCCTAAATCCTCGATTTGGAGTTTCTCTAACTTTATCCCTAATTCTTCAGCCACAACCTTTCCACCTGTCAAAATAGCAATATCATCCAGCATTGCCTTGCGTCTATCACCAAATCCAGGGGCCTTTACCGCCGCACATCTTAATGTCCCACGAATCTTGTTGACCACTAAGGTAGCTAATGCCTCTCCTTCTATATCCTCGGCAATGATTAAAAATGATTTGCCCAGCTGAACTATCTTTTCCAGAATAGGTAAAAGGTCCTTCATCACCGATATCTTCTTCTCGTGAATTAGGATTAATGGGTCATCTAAGATACATTCCATCCGCTCTACATCCGTCACAAAATAAGGGGATAAATATCCTTTGTCAAATTGCATCCCCTCGACTACATCCATATCGGTAGTCATAGTTTTTGACTCTTCTACCGTGATAACACCATCTTTACCTACCTTTTCCATAGCATCGGCAATTAAATTACCAATAGTTGCATCCATATGTGCCGAAATAGTGGCTACCTGTGCCATTTCTTTCTTTTCTTTGACTGGATTAGAATTTTTCTTAACCTCCGCAACTACCGCCTCAACTGCCTTTTCTATACCTCGTTTAATAGCCATTGGATTAGCACCGGCGGCAATATTCTTACTTCCTTCACGGAAAATAGCCTGTGCCAAAACAGTAGCTGTCGTTGTCCCATCACCGGCTACATCTGATGTTTTAGAGGTTACCTCTCTAACCATCTGGGCACCCATATTCTCATACGGATTTTCTAATTCAATCTCTTTTGCTACGGTTACTCCATCACAGGTGATTGTCGGAGAACCAAATTTCTTGTCTAAAACCACATTTCTTCCCTTAGGACCTAATGTGACTTTGACCGCATTGGCTAATGCATCCATCCCTTTAAGGGTGTTTTTTCTCGCCTCTTCTCCAAAACATATTTGTTTTGCCATTTGTCTTTACCTCCTTATTATTCTAAAATCCCAAGAACATCATCTTCTCGCATGATAAGATATTCTTTGTCATCAAGTTTTATCTCAGTTCCTGAGTATTTTCCAAAGAGAATTTTATCGCCTACCTTTACATCCAAAGCCTTTATCTCCCCACTCTCTAATCTCTTTCCCGTCCCAACAGCAATCACTTTACCTTCTTGTGGTTTTTCTTTCGCCGTATCCGGGATGATAATTCCACCCTTTACCTGCTCTTTTTCCTCTAATCTTTCAACTAATATCCTGTCTACTAATGGTCTTAATTTCATTTAAGAACTTCCTCCTTTCTGAAAATTTTTTTATTCCCTCCCAATTGATACATATCAACTTACTATCGCATCACCTTCCTTTTTTACCAGATTGTAGTGATTATTAAAAATTGTAAGCGTTTAGCCATCAGATTTCAGCATTCAGCCAGAACCCAGAAAAATCGGGGGAAAAGCAACCCCCACAATTGGATACCTTTTTCATTGTGTAGATTAACTCTTTTAAAACTGATAGCTGATGGTTGACACCTGAACGCTTACCAAAAATTAGCACTCTCACCTTTCGAGTGCTAATTTTGAATTATAACATAAATTATTTTTTTTGTCAAGGAGAAAATTTATAATTTTGTAAATTTTATAATTTTATAATTTCAGTAATCCCTCAGTGAACGGTGTAAAAAGTGGAGATTAGGTGGAGATTGGTAAAGAAAACAATAAATCTCTACCACACCGTTAACTGGGCAGTTACTGAAAATTTAATTTTTTTGATTGACAATCCGATATTAATAGTATATAATATTTGTAAGCGTTCAGGTGTCAGGTATCAGCAATCAGGTAAAGAGAAAAGTTAAGAAAAGGAAGTTTTTCTCTGATGTCTCTCTCTTTACCTGACACCTGACACCTAAAACAAGAGGTTAAAGATGAAAGTATTAGAGAAAGAAAATAAGCAAAAAGAGGAAAATGTTCCTTCTGCTAAAAAGGGAAAACTTAGACTGGGGGAAATGTTAGTTGAGCGAGGCGTTATTAATTATACCCAGCTTAATGAGGCATTAGGGGTTCAAAAGAAAAGAGGGGAACGACTGGCATGTATCCTGGTAGAATTAGGGATTATGAGTGACAATGCAATTGCCGACTTTCTTTCCAAAGAATTAGGCATACCAAGGGTAAAGGTAGCAGAATTAAATAATATCCATATAACCCTGAAGAATATCATTCCGGAAAATATTATAAGACGGGAATTGGCTTTACCAATAAGCAAACAGGATAATACCTTAGTTGTGGCTATGGTTGACCCTCTGAATGTGATTGCCATAGATGAATTAAGTTCTCGAACAGGGTTTTTTATTAAGACAGTTATCGCCACTGAATTAGAAATAAAAAATGCCATAGAAAAACATTATGGAAAACTTATTTCGATGGATGATCTGGTTAAAAAAATGGCTTCTAAGTCAGAGGTTGAGGTAGTTAAAGAAGAGGTAATCATTCAGGAAGAGGATTTAAGCAATTTAATAAAAAGAGGTACAGAACCATCTATTGTTGATTTAGTAAATTATATTTTAGTTGATGCTATCAGGTCAAGGGCATCGGACATACATATAGAGCCGGGGGAAAAATCCCTTAAGATTCGCAATAGAATCGATGGGGTTTTATATACAGTTCCTTCTCCACCCAAGCGATTTCAGAATTCTATTGTCTCAAGAATAAAAATTCTGTCCGGGATGGATATTGCTGAACACAGACTACCGCAAGATGGTAGATTTAAGGTTAGATATGAAAAAAGGGATATAGATTTCAGGGTTTCGGTTATCCCTACTACCTTTGGAGAAAAGGCTGTCTTGAGAATCCTTGATGCCTCTAATATGTGTGTAGATTTAGAGGAATTAGGCTTTGAACCAAAGATACTACCACTTTATAAAAAATATATCAAGGCACCACATGGAATTATTTTAGTTACAGGTCCTACGGGATGTGGTAAATCTACCACACTTTATTCTACCTTAAGAACTATAAATTCAGAGGATAAAAACATACTCACGGTTGAAGACCCAATTGAATATCTATTACCCGGCATAAATCAGGTTCAGGTAAAACCGGAAATAGGATTAGATTTTATTGATGGTCTCAGGTCTTTTTTAAGGCAGGACCCGGATGTGATTATGGTAGGAGAGATACGAGACCGTGAGGCGGCTGAGGTAGCTATCAATGCCGCCTTGACAGGACATCTGGTTTTTTCTACATTACATACTAATGATGCCGCCGGCTCGGTAACCCGATTACTTAATATGGGCATTGAACCATTCTTAATCTCATCTACTGTTTTACTGGTTATTGCTCAAAGATTGGTCAGGAAGATATGTCCAGATTGCAGAGAATCTTATGAAGCCTCTACCCAAACACTCCGAAGTGTTGGAATTAAAATTGAGGGACAGAAGGAGTTTCCTTTATATCGAGGGCGAGGATGTGATAAATGTAATAATATTGGTTACAAAGGCAGAATTGGCGTATATGAAGCAATGATTATGAATGATGAGATTCGCCAGCTTATTTTGATGAGGGAACCTTCTCAAACAATTAAAGAGTCTGCGGAAAAAATGGGTATGATTTCATTAAAAGAAGCTGCCCTGAAAAAGGTAATTCGGGGAACAATTACCTTAGAAGAGATGTTAAGATTAAGTTTTGAAGAAAGTATTGAATACGGGAATACAATTAACAATTAACGGGATGGTTCACTTTTGTTTGAAAGATTGCGGTTAAAAAGTGAATGTGAAATTAGAAATGAGATTTGAAATTAGAAATTTGAAATTGGCAAGAGAAAAGATATGATTTTGAATTTCTCCCTAATTTCTAATTTCCAAAAGGAATCATAGCAAAAACGATAAAATGAACCGTCCCCGGATATCCTTTTATCCGATTTATCCGCTAAATCCGATTACCAAAGAAGAAGAGGTAAAAAATGATTACTTTAATTATCAACGACAAACAAATAGAGGTAGAAGAAGGGACAAAGATACTTGAAGCCGCCCAGAGGTCAGGCATAAAAATTCCTACACTTTGCTCCCATAAGGCACTCTCTCCTTATGGTGCCTGTCGTCTATGTCTGGTTGAGATTACTAAAGGAAACCAAACATGGACAGCCAGTTCCTGTACCTATCCGGCTGAAGAAGGATTAGTAATTAAGACACATTCACAACGGGTTATAAAGGCACGACGCATCTTGCTTGAATTATTATTGACCCGATACCCTGATTCAATAGAAATTCAGAAATTGGCCAAAGAGATGGGAATAACTAAACTGAGACTTAAACCAAAGGATATGAGTTGTATCTTATGTGGTTTATGTGTGCGGATGTGTAACGAACGAATGGGCATAAGTGCGATGGGTTTTATTAATCGTGGAGCAAATCGAATGGTAAGTCCGCCGTTTGGTAAGCAATCGGATATATGCCATCTCTGTGGGGCTTGTGTTTCTATCTGTCCCACCAAAAGGATTACCATCGAGGATGTTTCAGGGGCAAAGAGAAAACCCATTCCCATACCTTCTAAATTTGACGAAGAACTGGGTAGTCGCTCTCCTATTCATATCTTTTATCCTCAAGGTGTCCCCAGTTGGCCGGTAATTGACCATAATTCCTGTGTTCATCTACTCAAGGGTAAATGTGGGATATGCGAGGTTGTTTGCCAGGCTAAAGCAATTGATTATGAACAGGAAGAAAAGAAGATGGATATTGATGTTGGTGCGGTTATCTTAGCCCCTGGATATGATAAATTTGAGCCGAAAATAATGGGTGAATATGGTTATAGCCAATACCAGAATGTAATTACCTCACTCCAATTCGAGCGGATATTATCTGCCTCAGGGCCTTATGGCGGACACTTACACCGACTCTCAGATGACCATGAGCCAAAAAAGATTGCATGGATACAATGCGTTGGCTCACGGGATATGAATAAAGGTAATTCCTATTGCTCGTCTGTCTGCTGTACTTATGCGGTCAAAGAGGCTATTATTGCTAAAGAACATTCTGCAGGAGGGTTGGATGCGACTATATTTTTTATGGATATGCGCACCTTTGGTAAAGGATTTGAGGAATATTATAATCGGGCAAAGGATGAATATGGTGTCCGATTTGTTCGCTCCAGGGTAGCACAGATAAAAGAGGTTGAAGAAACAAAAAATCTGATTCTACGGTATGAGGATGATAAGGAAAACAAGATTAAGGAAGAGGAGTTTGACATGGTTGTCCTTTCCGTAGGGATGATACCAAAGAAAGGAACAAAGGAGTTGGCTGGCCGACTTGGGATTGAACTGAACGAATATGGCTTCTGCCAGACCGATGAATTTGCACCGGTTGCCGCCAGGAAAGAGGGAATTTATGTCGCCGGTGTCTTTGAGTCACCTAAGGATATACCTGAAACCGTCATGCAGGCCTCAGGTGCCGCCGCCAGGGTCGGAGGACTACTGGCTTCGGCACGGGGAACATTAATTACGAAAAAGGAATACCCACCTGAGATTGATGTAGTGGGTCAGGAACCACGAATTGGTGTCTTTATCTGCCACTGCGGGATAAATATAGCCGGTGTGGTTGATGTTCCCAGTGTGGTTGAATATGTCAAAACCTTACCTGATGTTATTCATGCCGAGAATAAACTTTATACCTGCTCTTCCGATACCCAGCAAACGATTATGGAAAGGATAAAAGAACATAAACTTAATCGGGTAGTGGTCGCCGCCTGCACCCCAAGAACCCATGAACCGCTATTTCGTAATACCATTCGTCAGGCAGGACTTAACCCATATCTATTTGAAATGGCCAATATCCGCGACCAATGTAGCTGGGTGCACATAAATGAGCCGGAGAAGGCAACAAAGAAGGCCAAAGACCTTGTCCGCATGGCTATTGCCAAAGCACGGCTACTCGAACCACTTTATCCAAATACCATAAAGGTAAATCAATCGGCATTGGTTATAGGTGGTGGCCTGGCCGGGATGCAATCGGCTCTTGACTTATCTGCCCAGGGATTTCAAGTCCACCTGGTAGAAAAAGAAACGGAACTGGGTGGCAATTTGAGAAAAATTCAATATCTGCTCGGAGGCGGCTATCCAAAACAATTGCTTGAAGGTCTGATTGAAAATGTTGCCCAATCAAAGAAGATTAATCTCTATTTGAATACCTTTGTCTCAAAGGTAGATGGTTCCCTGGGCAACTTTACATCCACACTTAATTCCGGGATTGAAATTGAGCATGGCATAATAATTGTGGCTACCGGTGCTGATGAATATACACCAACAGAATATTTATATGGCCGGAATGAGCGAGTGGTTACCCAACTTGAACTTGAAGAACAACTGGTTAATCCAAAATCGAAAATCGAAAATCGAAAATCCGTAGTTATGATCCAATGCATAGGTTCTCGTGAGCCGGATAGACCATATTGCAGCCGTATTTGCTGTAGTGAGGCCATAAAGAACGCACTTAAACTCAAGGAGATAAACCCTAAACATGAGGTCTATGTCTTATATCGAGATGTACGCACCTATGGATTTAAAGAGGAGTATTATCGCCAGGCACGGGAGGCAGGGGTAATCTTTATTCGCTACAAGGAAGATGAGAAACCGGAGGTTTGTACACAAGAGAATGGGTTAATCGTTAAGGTCAAGGATTTGTTACTTGGACAGGAACTTTTAATCGATGCGGATCTGGTAGTATTATCGGCTGGCATGGTGGCCAACCCTGGCAATAAAGACCTGGCTCAATTACTTAAGGTGCCGGTTAATCAGAATGGGTTTTTCTTAGAGGCACATATAAAACTGAAGCCAATTGATTTTGCTACGGATGGTATCTATATGGCCGGGCTTGCCCATTGCCCAAAGGATGTGTCGGAATCAATCTCACAGGCAAGTGGTGCCGCCGGTCGTGCCGCCACCGTCCTTTCCAAAGACGAACTTGAGATTGAGGCGGCTTTATCCTTTGTTGTTGATGCCAACTGCGATGGTTGTGCCTATTGTGTTGACCCCTGTCCTTATCAAGCCATAACGCTGGTAGAATATGAAAAGGATGGGGTAATCAAAAAAACGGTAAAGGTAGATGAGGCTAAATGCAAAGGCTGTGGGGTATGTATGGCTACCTGTCCGAAAAAGGGAATCTATGTGCGGCACTTTAAGCCGGAGATGCTGTCGGCTATGGTTGAGGCGGCTTTGCAGCCGGTAGTATAACGATGGAAGTTAGAGGAGATTATCACATGTCAAATGAATTTGAACCTTTGATTTTAGCGTTTTGTTGTAACTGGTGTTCCTATACCGGGGCAGATTTAGCTGGGGTATCAAGATTGCAATACCCGGCAAATATCAGAATAATTCGGGTGATGTGCTCTGGAATGGTACATCCGAACCTGGTAGTAGATGCCTTGACTAAAGGTGCGGATGGTGTGCTTATCTGTGGGTGTCATATTGGGGATTGCCACTATCTTGAAGGAAACAAAAAGGCAGAATCCAGGGCAGATGCTATTAATTTAATGCTTGAGGATTTTGGTATAGAACCGGAGCGATTCCGACTTGAGTGGATATCTGCCTCTGAAGGACCAAAATTTGCTAAAGTAATGCAAGAAATGACCGAAACGATAAAACAACTTGGGCAAAGCCCATTCAGGAAATTATAGGTCATATAGGACCTATACCAAAAATTTACAAGGAGGTGGAAATGATGGCTGTAAAAATTGCTGAAGAGTGGTTAGCCACTTGTGGCGGATGTGAGGTAACATTACTTGATGTCGGGGAGCCATTACTCGATTTGTTACCAAAATTAGAGTTTGTCCATATACCGGTTATTATGGACCATAAGTACTATGGACAGACGGGGGAGCGGGAGAAATTAGAGATTCCAGAGGCAGATGTAGGGCTTATTTCAGGTAGTGTTCGCAATGAGGAAAATAGGCATATAGTAGAAGAAATGCGGAAGAAATGTAAGACATTAATTACGGTTGGGGCATGTGCTACCTATGGTGGGATTCCCGGAATGAACAATATTTTTACCGTAGATGAGATTACTAAACTTGTTTATCAGGATACTCCAGGTACAGATGAGGCACAAACACCAACACAAGAAATTCCTGCCCTTGAAGAGCGGGTTTATGCGGTTAGCGAGGTGGTCAATGTGGACATAAAACTTCCTGGCTGTCCAACTACACCGGAGTTATTAGTTTCGGCATTAACCTGCCTGTTAGAAGGAAAAGAATTTAAGTTAACAGAACGCTCCGTCTGTGATGAATGCCCAACAAAGCGTGAGAAAAAGGCAGTTACCACTATCAAAAGACCACTGGAATCGGTTGAGTTCACCCCTGGTCAACCTTTAAGCGAGGTGCGTTGCTTTATGGAGCAAGGCTTTCTATGCCAGGGACCAGCAACAATGTCCGGTTGTGGTGGTAGTGAAAAAGTACCACGATGTATTAAGGCATATATGTCTTGTCGAGGTTGCTTTGGTCCGATTCGTGAAGGGGCAAATCCTATGGTCGATATGATGGGGGCATTATCATCCATCGGGTTAAATCCGAGGGAGATTATGGATAGGGCGGTTACATTTAATAGGTTTATTGGAGCTCAGGGAAGACTTAGACCCGGCATGGGTGGGAGGTGATTAAAATGACAAAAACAATAACTATAGCACCAGTAACAAGGATAGAAGGCCACGCCAAAATTACTATTCAACTCGATGATGCGGGCAATGTGGCGAATACACATGTTAATGTAGTTGAATTGCGTGGATTTGAAAAATTTTGTACCGGTAGACCAATAGAGGAAATACCAAGAATTGTGCCAAGAATATGCGGTGTCTGTCCCTGGGCACATCACTTAGCCAGTGCCAAGGCAACAGACGCGGTTTTTGGAGTAGATATTCCCTCAGCGGCCAAAAAAGTTCGTGAACTTGCCTATATGGCTCACTTCATTCACTCCCATGTCCTTCACTTCTTCATTCTCTCTGGCCCAGATTTCGTTATGGGACCGGAAGCAGATTATACGATAAGAAATGTTATTGGGGTGATTGGTAAGGTTCCGGATATAGCTAAAGCGGTGGTGAAAACAAGATATTTAGCCCAGATGATGACCCAGGTAATGGCTGGCAAGGCTATCCATCCGGATGCCGCCTGCCCTGGCGGTTGGAGTAAACCAATTACTACGGATGAGGTGATTAAACTCAAGGAGATGGCTGATGAGTGTTTGGAATTTGCCAGGTTTTCCATGGACTTTGCCAAAAAAAATATCTTTCCGCCATACCTGGATTTGGTGAAAAGTTATGCACCTATTGAAACCGGTTTTCTGGGGACGGTTGATGCTGATGGGGCAATGAACCTTTATAACGGGAAATTGCGAATGATGAAAAAGGATGGCCGTTATGAAGACTTTGAGGCAAAAGATTACCTGAATTATATCGCCGAGCATGTCGAGCCATGGTCATACCTCAAGTTTCCTTATGACAAAAAGGCAGGCGGATTTTCTATGGATTTAGATAATCCGGTGGGCATTTACCGGGTAAATGCCTTAGCCAGAATGAATGTGGCGGATAAATTGGCCACACCATTGGCTCAAGCAGAATTTGAGGAATTTCGGGCAAATTTCGGCAGACCGGCACAACTTACCCTTTTGTATCATTGGGCCAGGTTAATTGAGTTGTTATATGCGGCCGAGCATGCGGTTGAACTTTTAAAAGACCCGGAGATTACCTCCACCAACATCCGACTTGCCTTAAAACCGGTAGCCGGCAGAGGTGTGGCTGTAGTTGAGGCACCACGGGGAACACTCATCCATGATTATACTACGGATGAAAATGGAATGGTTACGGCCGTAAATATCATCGTCGGCACTACCCATAACAATGCATCTATCAATATGTCCGTGAAATGGGCGGCGATGAATCTCATTAAAAATGGTCATTATGACCAGGGGATTTTGAATAAAGTTGAGATGGCTATCCGGGCCTATGACCCGTGTTTTTCCTGCGCCACACATAACTTGAACGGAACAATCCCGGTCAAGGTAGATATTTACAATGCAAAGGACGAATTGCTCGATACCCTTAAGAATACCTGATGAGGGGGTGATAAATGGTGGAGAGGGTGGTCGTTTTGTAAGCAATGTAGAATGTAGAATATTGAATGTAGAATGTAGAAGGAAAGTAGGGAAAAATACTAAAACTTCATAATTCTA
>JASEHU010000439.1:264-509 GCA_030018635.1 bacterium | reverse complement strand
GTTTCCTTCCACTTTTGGGAATCAAATTGGATTTGGGATATATCAAAAGAAGGTTTAAAAAATATGTAAAATGTAATACATAGGTACATCAAAAAGCTAAAAAGTAATATGCATCCTACCCCTAATATCCATTTGATTATTTTTCTTTTATTCATTACAATAATCTCTCTTTGGGAAAAATCTTTCTTCCCTAGAAGTTAGAGAAAAACAATTACTCTTATTATATAAATTATCTTAATTTTGCT
>JASEHU010000439.1:0-254 GCA_030018635.1 bacterium | reverse complement strand
CCCTAGTTATTAACTGGCCATTCTTCAAAGCTTCTTTAATCACTTCTCTAAGATTTTTATCTACGTTTGCAGGGGTCGAATTGGGGTCAGACCTTGATTATGGAATTTAGAATTCTCCGTATTCCATAATCAATGACCCCAAGTGCCCCCTCCTTTATTATTATATCATCACCTTTCTTTTGTAATAATTTAACTTGTAATACACTCGTATCCTGTATTCTATTAGGACCATAAGACAGTATAATAGGATCCCC
>JASEHU010000438.1 GCA_030018635.1 bacterium | reverse complement strand
AGAAGGTCAGCGTTTTTGTCTTAAGCACATAATCTGTAGTTTGTTCTTGCTTTGAGTGAACCACTCTGGTAGTCTGAAATTTGAGACTAATACCACATCACCAAAAGACATGTTCATCACAAAACAATGAATCACTCCCTCTGTTTGATTCCATGTTCTTGAAACTCTCATCGCCTGAAAACCTCTTTCATCTTTTTCTAAAAAAGCCCTCTTTTATTACCATCAAAATTGGGGTATCCCTACCTACATAAAATAAAAATACATGCTCTCTTGCCTCGTATCCTTTTCGCCTCCTTGCTTGGTCACCAGTAAAAACTTGAACATCGAGTGAAACAACTTGAAAACATATTGACAAAGAATAACCAGCGTGCTATACTTTTACTGATTTAAAAAAAATTTACACAATCAAGGAGAAGGATTCATGATTATTTCTAAAAGGGCACGGGCAATATCCCCATCAATGACTCTGGCTATAGATGCCAGGGCAAAACAGATGAAGGCAGAGGGGAT
>JASEHU010000437.1 GCA_030018635.1 bacterium | reverse complement strand
CCAAATGCTTTCCCTACTTCATAATTCTTCATGCCGATTTTCCTCGTCAGTATCCACATTACCGTATCTCGTGCTTCCTTCCTTTCACCTCTTGCCCTATTAAATATCTCGTTATCTCCTACCCCAAAAATTTTCTCTACCGCTTCTATAACTCTTTCTATTTCTCCTTCTACTCTTAGCTTCCTCTCCACAGGAATTTCCTTATCTCTTTCCTTTCCCTTCCCAAACTTTTCCTTTATCCACCCCACAAATTTATCACTTCCAAGTATTATTCCATACCTCTCATCATTCAATATCTCCTTTTCCTTATTTGCTACCGTATGTATCCATTGACGGTATTCATCTAAGCGCTTATGTCTATCATTACCAAACATCTTCAATACATCATCTGGATACACCCATCCATGTACACGCTTTGCTCCTACTACTCCATGACACTTAAATTTGTGGGTTTTTCTCACACAAAAACACAAAGCACATAAAGAGGAAAAATAAAAAGAATCTTTGTGTT
>JASEHU010000436.1 GCA_030018635.1 bacterium | reverse complement strand
CCCTATCTTGCTTATCATATTGCCATTACCATCGTAGCCGTAGGTAGTAGCTCCTACCTGCAATAGTCTATCACCTGCATCGTAGGTGTAACTTATCCCATTCATAGTTAACCGATTACCAACAGGGTCATAACTGTAAGTTGTTATTGATCTATTTGGATAACTTGCCTTAGTTAACCGATACAACTTGTCATACTCATAACTTGTTGCCTTACCCTAATCGGATTTGTCAAAGAGCAAATAAAAAGTTAAGTTAATTCTGCTTTCGAGGTCCTGGGGCAAACCCGTGGGTCAGCATGATTCCCTTTCCTCCTCAAACTCTGAATTTGGTAGCTTGGTGCAAAACCGTATTTACCAGAATAGATCCTTTGAGGAAAATTACCGGAAAGGAACTCTTATCTCTTGCTTTAATTCTATCATTTATGAGCAATGATGTCAAGATTTTTATCTGAACATCAGCAATTCACGGTGAACACGATACCTCTAATCGAAAATCAAGGAATGGAAAACT
>JASEHU010000435.1 GCA_030018635.1 bacterium | reverse complement strand
ACCATATGTAAATAATAGCACACGGAAACGGATTCTCATCACCAGCCATCAGTTACCAGTTACCGGTTACCAGAGTATCACTCGATGTTCAAGTTTTTAACATCACTGACAACTCCATTAGGATTATGTCCAACAGAATTTATTAAGCAAGGCAACAGTCTGTTCCTTTATACCTCAATGAATATTCCTAACTCTCGATTTACCATCAGGACTTACGCAAAACGATAAAATACCTGCTCTATCCAAATCATTTTCCCTTTCCTGCCCGCAATGAGTAGATAACGATTCCGTTGCAAAAGAAGCCTGAAGGGTTTGCACATCAGTCTTTTGCAACGTGTTATCTGTCCGTGCGGGCAAAAGGCTTTCCTTCTTTAATTATCATTTCTTGAAGGCTTTAACTTTAGTAACCTACTCCCGTGAATCACAGTAATAATTTCTAAATACTCTTCTTTAATCTGATATACAATTCTATAGCTCTTGTAAATCAATTCTCTAACATTAGGGTCATCGGATTCTGGGACACGTCTACCTATCTCAGGAAATAATTCC
>JASEHU010000434.1 GCA_030018635.1 bacterium | reverse complement strand
AAAGAAATATATGATGGGCTGTATATTCTATTGGCAATTTCAAAAAGGAGATGCTCACTAAGTTCTAAATCGGAAAAGATATAATAGCCTTTGATAATCTTCTTAATATACCCTTTATCTTGCCACTCATTCAGTCTTCTTCGGTGGAAATTACTGTCAATCATTTTAATATCAAGAAGTGAAAAGATTGTAAATCCCCTCAGGGATTCTTTTAACTCAATAAACCTCATTTCTATTTCTCCAAAATGCTATTTTTAGCACTCACACGAAATATAATACCACTTTTAAACTAAAAAAGCAAGGAGACAATTCTGATTATTGCACCCAAGTTGGGGAAGTTCTGGCTTATCTCTACAAAAACACGGATTCTGATTTCACAGCAGATGGGAAGATTCAACTCTGACCTGATGATACCCCATTGAATCTGCCTTTTCGTAGGCGGATTGGGCAAAGGCTCTGGCTTGCTCCACATCCTGGTAGATAAGATATGCCCTGGCCAGGATTAGCTCTGCCTCAGGCTCGTAAAGCCTGAATCCTGTCCGCTCACACAGCCCA
>JASEHU010000433.1 GCA_030018635.1 bacterium | reverse complement strand
CTCAGCATTTGTGCAGGTAATTTGAAGGCATAAGTTCGACTGCCGGCTTCATTGAATTCAAGTGTTGCCGTCTGAGGTTCTCCCGGCGTAATCAAACTCACCGTCCCCTGCTCCTGTAAGGCAACCGTTAAAGTTACCGTCGCACCTTGTTCATATACCTGTCTATCAGGGATAATCGTCAGTGTCCCGCTCTCCCGCACATAAATCGCATCCAACCAGATGGCCCGCTCATCACTTGAGTATATTCCAAAATTGAGTTTTTGTCCAGTATGATGAATGGGGAAGTTGGAAATGGAAAATTGGAAATTAGAAATTGGAAATTGGAAATTGGAAGGAGGAAGAGTAAAAGTCTGGGTGGCATTATAATCGTTGAATCGGACTTTCGCCGATAGGTTTAATGTTCCCAGTGAGATGTCACTTAGATTGGTTACTTTCAGCGTCAAGGTCGCCATTTCACCTTCTGCATAAGCCTCCTTATCCAAACTCGCCTCCACATTAATTTTTATCCCCACTATCCTCACAAAATTTAATGTTTCAGTAGATAATCTCTCTCCCCT
>JASEHU010000432.1 GCA_030018635.1 bacterium | reverse complement strand
TTTCTACATTTTACATTCTACATTTTACATTCTACATTCAAGGTGAATTTCCGATTGCACAGGTCGAAAGATATTACTTCAGCCTGTGTCAGGATTGGAGTAAAAGAGATGGATGGACTAAAAGTTCGCCGATTAATGAGGCAACGGATAGCTAACGGGGATATAGGGGATAAATTTTCAAGTTTTAGAGCAATGGGGGAGGGTCACGAAGGTAATCAAAAAGAGGGGTTTGCAATTGATAGTTCATGTCCGAAGTAGTTATCGGCGGGCAATGGATTATCTGAGTGAGGAAGAGGGGATAAAAAAGAGTTGGGTTAGCTTGCTTAACTGGGTAAGGAAGGCAGGAGCAGAATGTGTAGAGATAGAGAAGATACTCAAAGTTTGTTGGAGTGGGAAAATAATTATAGATGAGAAATGGGTAAAACTTTATAAAGAATGGGTCTATATTTACAAGGCAATTGATGGAGAAACTGGAGAGACATTAGTTCAAGAAGTATATCCTTCTAGTGGGTCATTCCATTTGATATTGGGGGTATCTATGATAGAATCCAGGAGTC
>JASEHU010000431.1 GCA_030018635.1 bacterium | reverse complement strand
CCACTGCCGCAACAGGCACCTACAACCTTAAAATCACAATGTATGACTCAGCAGGAAACACCAAGACTACAACTGAAACAGACGCCGTCATCCTCACCTGGCCAGACCTCTGGATTGAAAAACAAGGTCCAGAAACAGCCACAACAGGCGAATGTGTCACCTACATCCTGACCTTCGGCAACAAAGGCTCTGTCACAGCCTATGATGTCAAGGTATTTGACCAACTCCCGAGCGACTTCACCCTCATAGGCTCACTCACAGAAGGCATATCACCAGCCACTATTACACTCACTTCTTCACTATTCACTATTCACTATTCACTATTCACTTCTTCTACATCCGGCACCATCACCCTCTGGGGCACAATTGTCACCAATCCAAGCACCTGGACACTGACAAACAAAGCCAGTATCTCCACCACCATTGGTTCAGAAACCACTTACGCTAACAACGAAGCCACAACAACCATTACAGTAATCGCAGGTCAGGCAGCCACCATCACATTAAATGCCCCATGCACAGTGAATGCCGACAATGGAACAACCACAGTCTATGCCTATGT
>JASEHU010000430.1 GCA_030018635.1 bacterium | reverse complement strand
TCTTTTTTCTAACCAATCAATGAAGCGGATTCGCTTCGCTCACCGCTTATTTTATTGTTAGCCGGAAAATAAAGATTGAAAGTTAGACCGCAACTCTTTTGTAATTGATCAATGCTACAAATAATAAAAAAACGTAACACTTTAGCCAACTGAGAGTTCTTTGATAAAATAAGATATTAAGTCTAGTCTCAATTATGCCGATATATTAGGTGAGGGGAAATATCTAAATGGCACAAGCAAATAAGTATCTTCAAGTCATTCTAAAACTTTCCGCAGAGAATAAAGAGCTTCGAAAGATTATTGCCCAACAAAAGGAGACCATAGAACTTCAGTCCAAACGCATAAGCGAGATGGAATCAAGAATTACTGAACTTACGGCAAACATTTCTACTCCATCAGGGATGAAACCAGTTTATGAGAAAGGACATGTAAAGACTCATAGGAAAAAACCTGGTCAAAAACAGAATCACGAAGGTCATCGTAGAGTTACTCCTGATAGAATAGACAAGGAAAAAGATTGTAGAGTAGAGCAATGGCGTAGTGAGGTTTTCGGTGCACGCATCTACTAATC
>JASEHU010000042.1 GCA_030018635.1 bacterium | reverse complement strand
ATGTAGTGTATTTTGATAGTTAGGTGCTAATATATTGTGCCTCAATTCATAATATTAAACTAAATAACAACATCTGTAATATGCCTTATTTTTTTCACCGTGAATTGCTGTATGGATGTATTGATGGGTAAAAATAGTTCTTGACAAAAGCTCAAATCTGGAATATAATATAATTTAAGAGGATTCCTGAAAGGAAAAATTGAATGAAGGTTAGATATTCATATTTAGAAGAACAATTTGCAAATCCGGATGATATTTTGAATGATATTAAAAGGTTGTTGAAGACAACTCAATTTACACTTGGTCCTGAGGTTGAAGAGTTTGAATCTAAATTTGCAAAGCTGTGTGGTACTCAATATGCTATTGGAGTAGGTTCGGGAACCGATGCACTTCTCCTTAGTTTGAAGGCCCTCGATATTGGACCTGGTGATGAAGTGATAACCGCACCAAATACCTTTATAGCCACAGTTGGAGCTATAGCCACTTCAGGAGCAAAGCCAGTCTTTGTTGATGTTAATCAGGAATACAATATAAACCCTACTTTGATAGAAACAGCCATTACAGATAAAACAAAGGCAATTATACCTGTTCATTACACCGGTAACCCGGCTAAGATACCTGAGATTATGGAAATAGCCAAGAGATACAATCTTCCTCTTGTTGAAGATGCCTGCCAGGCTATTAGCGCGGCTATTGATGGCCAACCTGTAGGCTCATTTGGGATTACAGGATGTTTCAGTCTGCATCCATTAAAAAATCTGAATGTTTGGGGAGATGGTGGTATTATTACCACAAATTCAGTCGAGATGGACCATAAGTTAAGATTAATGAGAAATCATGGTCTTGAAAATAGGGATGAGGTTGAACTCTTTGGTTATAATAGCCGATTGGATACCCTCCAGGCCATTGTGGGAAATCATTTGATAGATGAGGTAGCGGCAATAACTGAGGCAAGAATAAGGAATGCCAAGATGTATGATGAGGCTTTCTCTTTACTTGCACCTTATATTACTATACCTCCAAGGGATAAGAGCGTAAGACATGTATATCACATATATATGTTTCAAGCCAAAGATAGAGATGAACTTTATAAGTACCTTTTAAACAATGAGATAGATGCCAAGATACATTATCCTATCCCCTTACATCTGCAAAGGGCAAGTAAGAACCTTGGTTATAAAAAGGGGGATTTTCCTGTCTGTGAGACTCAGTGTAAATCAATTATCTCATTACCCGCTCATCAGTATCTAAAAAAAGAGCAAATTGAATATGTGATTGATAAAATAAAGAGTTTTTATAAAGGAGCAACCAGATGAAAAATATATTAGTTACAGGAGGTGCAGGTTATGTAGGCTGTGTCCTTGTACCTAAGCTTTTAGCAAAAGGATATTCAGTGAAGGTACTCGACCTCTATATCTATGGAGAAGATGTCTTAAACGAAGTCAAAACTCATCCGGGTCTTGAAGAGATAAAAGGCGATATTAGAGATAAAAAGCTGCTTGAAAAAGTGATTCCTGGAGTAGATGCAGTTATTCATTTAGCCTGTATATCAAATGACCCGAGTTATGAATTAGACCCAGATTTAGGCAAATCAATTAACTATGATGCCTTTATCCAATTGGTAGAACTATCTAAAAAAAATGGGGTAAAAAGATTTATTTATGCCTCAAGCTCCAGTGTGTATGGCATCAAAGAGGAAGAGGAGGTAACCGAAAACCTTCCCCTGGAACCTTTGACAGATTATTCTATATACAAAGCAAAATGTGAAGATGTCCTTTTGTCTGCTGCCTCCCCTGATTTCATTGCAACGATAATCAGGCCATCAACGGTTTGTGGCTACTCACCGAGAATGAGACTTGATCTTACGGTGAATATCTTAACCAACTACGCTATCAATAAAGGAGAAATTACTGTATTTGGCGGAGAGCAGATGCGTCCTAACCTCCATATTGAAGATATGGCTGATCTCTATGTTTATCTATTGGAGTTGCCCGGGGAAAAGATAAATAAAAAAATCTACAATGCCGGATATGAGAATCATAAAGTTAAAGATATTGCTAAAATGGTTCGGGAGGTGATTGGAGAACAGGTGACAATCAAAACTACCCCAACTGATGATATCCGGTCCTATCGTGTTTCTTCAAAAAAGATTAAAGAAGAGATAGGATTTATCCCCAAGCATACCATCACAGAGGCAATCCTTGATTTAAAGAATGCTTTTGAAGACGGTAAGATTCCGGATTCTATGACAGATATACGGTATTATAACATTAAAACCATGCAGGCCATAAACCTTAAATAAGCAAGACACAGCATTTTAATTATGGATCACAATTGTTCATAGTAACCCGCTTGTTTGTAGTAACCCACTTTACCGGGTTGAAACCCCATAAATGGGGTTACTACGAACAGGACGGTTACTACAAATTCCATAATTAGAATAGCTGAGCAAGATAGTTCATTCAAGGAAAGGAAAAGGGACCCTATAATGAATAGAGTGCCTTACATAAATCTTAAGGCTCAACATAAGCAACTAAAAGAGGAAATATTAGAGGCAATATCAAAAGTTTTGGATGATTCGGATTTTATTTTGGGTGAGAAAGTAGCAAAGTTTGAAGAGCGGATAGCTAAGTACTGTGGGACAAGGTATGCTATTGGAGTTAATTCAGGCACCGATGCCCTATTTTTGGTAATGAAATCATTGGATATTGGAGAGAAAGATGAGGTAATAACGGCTCCTAATTCATTTCTTGCAACTACTTCAACTATCATTGCTGCTGGGGCAAAACCTATTTTTGTAGATGTCAAAGACGACCTCAATATCAATCCAGAGCTAATAGAAGAAAAGATTACTCCAAATACAAAGGCAATTTTACCTGTTCATCTGACAGGAAAACCTGCTGATATGTCACCAATAATGGATATTGCCCAAAGACATAATCTATATGTCATTGAGGATGCCGCTCAATCAATTGGTGCGGAATATAAAGGAAAACGGGTCGGGGCATTTGGGATAGCGAATTGTTTCAGTATGCATCCCTTGAAAACACTCAATGCCTGTGGTGATGCTGGAGTCATAACTACAAATGATGAAACAATTTATAATAAATTACTCCACCTTCGCAACATTGGCTTGAAAAATCGCAATGAGGCAGATATCTGGGGCTACAATAGCCGATTAGATACTATCCAGGCGGCTATATTGAATGTAAAATTTAAGTATCTGGAGGATTGGATTAATAAAAGAAGAAAAAATGCAAGATATTACATCGAACATTTAAAAGGGTATGTAGACTTACCTGGTGAAGAAGATTATGAAAGATGTGTTTATCACACATTTATTATCCAGACTGAGGATAGAGACAGATTGCAGGAATATCTTTTAAAGAATGGGATTGAGACAAAGATACATTATCCAATACCTATTCATAGGCAAAAGGCTGCCGTCTCTTTAGGTTACAAAAAGGGAGATTTTCCAATAGCAGAAATGCAAGCGAATAAGATATTGAGCTTACCTGTTTATCAAGAATTATCCCAGTTTGAAATGGAATATATGGTGAATATTATAAAGGGATTTGTAACTGTTTAGTCAGGTGAAGTAAAAACACTGAGACATTGAGTTCACGGAGAATTTCATTGCAAATTTAACATTGCAAAATTAGCATTTCAAATTTAAAATGCTAAATGCTAAATTTGCAATTTGCAATGATCTTCTGTGCCTGTGGTTAATCTTTACTTCAGGTGGCTAAAGTATTACAGGGATTTTATACATAGATGGAACAGATTACAGATAAAATTTCATTATTAGAGAAGAAAGCAAATCATATTAGAAATGAAGTTTTAAATATCTCTATACAAAATAAGGCAGGTCATATTGCTCCTTCTTTATCATGTGTGGATATACTCATAGCTTTATATTACAGTTGTATGTCATATAAACCAGAAAACCCTTTATGGGAAGAGCGAGATAGATTAATCTTTTCCAAGGCCCATGGATGTTATGCCCTTTATGCAATTTTAGCTGATAAAAAAGTTATACCAGAAGAAGAATGGAAGAATTTTTATACAGAGAAGACTACACTCTTAGGATGTATGGAAAGAAAACTTGAATATGGGCTTGAGGCAGGTTGCGGTTCTCTTGGACATGGATTACCCATGGCAGTGGGTCTTGCTTTTGGAGCGCAGTTGCGAAATAGAAAATATCATACCTTTTGTTTAATGGGAGATGGGGAATTACAAGAAGGGGTAACATGGGAGGCTATTCAATTTGCCGTAAAACATAAAATAGGGAATCTAACCATTATTATTGATAGTAATCGACTTCAGGCTATGGATTTTATTGTAAATATTCTTGATAGAGAAACAAATGATATGATTAACAGACTAAAGGGATTTGGGTTATCCCCTATTGATACCCCAGGCCATGATATTAATAAATTAATTTATTATATTAATCTGGCTAAATCATCCAAAGGAGATAGACCTAATGTGATTATTGCTGAAACCATAAAAGGGTATGGGTTAAAATGTATGGAAAATGTTCCTAAGTTTCATTTTCGTATACCTGATGAAGAAGAATTAGCTATGGGAAAAAGTTATGAGTGAAGTATTAAATTTTCGAAAAGAGATTCTAGATTATGCCTTGCCTTATTTTCGCAAAGATGAACGATATTATCTATTAGTCTGTGATATGGGATTTGGTGCTATTGACAAGTTAAGAGAGGAATTTCCTCAAAGAATAATTAACTGTGGAATTATGGAGCAGGGGACTGTAGGAATTGCAGCAGGTATGAGTATGAGTGGCTTAATACCAATTGTGTATTCTATTGTAAACTTTTTAGCTTTTAGAGCTTTGGAACAAATCAGGAATGATGTCATTTTACAAGATCTTAATGTAAAATTCATTGCCACGGGAGTAAATGATTATTTTAAATTTCTTGGACCTTCCCATTGTTGTGGTGAGGATGATATTAAAATAATGAAGATAATTAACATGAAAGTATACGATCCCTATACTAACAAAAGACCCTTTCAAGAATTGGTTGAGGAGTGGATGATGGATAGTGGACCGGCTTATATAAGGGTTTAAAAAAGGTTAGTGAAGAGGTAACTATTCAGGGGGATAGACTGATAGCCTTCAGTCTTGCGTCTAAGCACCTGAAGAGTTACCCTTTATTTTAACTAATAGCTAACCAAGACAAAGGAAAATAAATGAAGGGAGATTTAATCTTAGATGGACAAAAGCTTCTCTGGCATAGAGAACGATTAGAGGCATATCTTAATGGAGAAAGGATTGCTCCTATTACTATTGATTGTGCCTTAACCAGAAAATGTACCTATAGATGTGTTTATTGTTATGGTCAGCTTCAGGCTAATGATGAAAAAAGAATGACGAGAGATGTTATCTTTAGATTCCTTGATGATGCGGCTGAAATTGGGGTAAAGGCTATAAGTTTCGTTAGTGATGGAGAAAGCACCTGCTCTCCACATATATATGATGCTATTGTGAGGGGAAAAGAAAATGGTCTGGACATGGCTTTGGGAACAAATGGATATTTGCTAAAGGATGAGATACTGGAGGAGATATTAGCCTCTCTGACATATCTCAGATTCAACATATCAGCAGCTGAGCCTCCTCGCTATGCCCAAATAATGGGCTGCAAAGAAAAATGTTTCGATAAAGTGTATAATATCATAAGGAGATGTGTTGAGATAAAGAGAGAAAAGAACCTTGATGTAACCATTGGACTTCAAATGGTATTGCTGCCTGAATTTGCTGATCAGGTTCTTCCCTTGGCAGCTTTAGGTAAAGAACTTGAGGTTGATTATTGTGTTATTAAGCATTGTAGTGATGATGAAATGGGGAGTTTGGGAGTAGAATATTCTAAATACCATGATTTGGTAAATATTCTAAAGGAAGCTGAAGCTTATACTGATAATGATTATTTGGTCAAGGCAAAATGGTCTAAAATTTTAAGTGGAGGAAAACGGAGGTATGTTCAATGTTTTGGCCCCACTTTTATTATGCAATTTTCTGGCTCGGGATTAGTTGCCCCATGTGGAATGTTATTCAATAAAAGATATAAAAAATATCACATTGGTAATATTGCAGAAACATCTTTCAAGAAAATCTGGCAAAGCGAGCGTTATTGGGAAGTACTTGGCTTACTTTCATCAGATAAATTTGATGCCCAAACAATGTGTGGTTCTTTATGTTTACAGCATAAAGTAAATGAATTTTTATGGAATATAAAAAGAGGGAACACAAGATTGACTACATGTCAAGGTGAACCACCAATGCATATTAATTTTATATGATTTTTATGAAATGTGGAAATCCAAGAGCAGTGAATAGTAGGCAGTAAAAAACAGCTTACGACTCACTCAAAGGGGAAATCAATGGGAAGGAAAGGACTTTCTGAAAAGATTGTAGAGATGGACATACTGGCTAAAGAATCTGCCAGATTACGCGAAGAAGGTAAAAAAATTGTCTACTGCCATGGGTGTTTTGATCTAATGCACATTGGGCACATTAAATATCTCCAGGCAGCGAAGAAGAAAGGTGATATTTTGATGGTAACAATTACCCCTGATCGCTATGTGTCCAGAGGTCCTGGCAGACCTGTTTTTACCGAAATTCATCGTTTGGAATCGATTGCCGCTCTTGACTGTGTTAATTATGTGGCTCTTAATCAATGGACTACAGCCGTGGAGACAATTCATCTCCTCAAACCAAATATCTATGTCAAGGGTAGCGACTTTGGTTCAGTAGAAAGTGACCCAACAGGTCGCTTGACTAAGGAAGAAGAGGCAATTAAATCTGTTGGGGGGGAATTAGTCTTCACTGCAGATGAGGTATTTTCTTCAAGTAAGCTTCTCAAGGACTATTTTGGTGTTCTTCCAAAGGAACTGGATGAGTTTCTGGTTAATTTTACACAACGATTTAACATTACAGAAGTTATAGGCTCACTTACTAAAATTCAAGATATCCGAATACTAATTATAGGAGAGCCAATTATTGATGAATATCACTTTTGTAGTCTTCTTCAGCGGGCATCCAAAGCCCCTACAATCGCAACAAGATGGATATCTTCAGAAGAATACGCTGGTGGCTCTTTAGCTGTTGCCAATCATTTAGCTGGTTTTATAAAAGATGTTGGACTTATAGGGTTGCTTGGTAGAGAAAACTCAAGAGAGGAATTTATTCGTCAGAACCTTAAGCCAAATGTTAAATTCTTTCCTTGCTTTCGTGAGGATGGAGCAACAGTAATTAAGGTTCGATTTCTTGAGAAGGTATTTAGCCAAAAGATATTTGAAGTGCAATATTTTAATGATTACCCAATTAATGGAGAGGTTGAAAAGGGGATAATTAATTTGCTCAAGGAATTAATGTCTTCTTATGACATGGTAATCTCAGCAGATTTTGGACATGGGTTTATCACCCCAAAAATCGTTAACATGCTTTGTCAAGAAGCCCCTTACCTGGTGGTAATGGCTCAATCAAATAGTTCTAATCTTGGGTTTAATCCCATAACTAAATATTCTCGGGCAGATTATATTGTTATTGACCATCCTGAAATAAGATTAGCCTGTCATGACCAACATGGTGACCTTGAACCACTGATAAAAAAGATTTCTAAAGAACTTAAGTGTTCTCGTATTAATGTTACCCTTGGACATGAAGGAACTCTTTATTGTTGTCATGGAACTTTTTATCGAGTTCCTGTTGCTTCCTGGAAGGTTGTAGATACAATTGGGGCAGGGGATGCTGTTTTGGCCATAACTTCACCTCTAACCTATTTGAATTTAGACCCTGAGTTGGTTGCCTTTATTGGTAATTGTGCTGGGGCATTAGCTGTCCAGTATCTTGGGAATAAAGAAAGTATCGACCCTGCTCATCTCAAAAAGCTGATTGAAACTTTGATGAAGTAAGTGAGCAGTGAGCAGTGAGGAGTGAGCAGTAAGGAGTTAGGAAGTGAAGAGTGAACAGATTAAGCCACATAAGAGGCTAAGTGTATGGCAGAAGTCTATTGAGTTGGCAATAGAAGTTTACAAAGCAACAGAACGGTATCCATCTGAAGAAAGATTTGGTTTAACTTCTCAAATGAGAAGGGCTGTGATATCAATAGGTAGTAATATAGCCGAAGGAGCAGGTAGACAATCAGCAAAAGAATTTCTGCAATTCCTATATATTGCTCGGGGGTCAATAAGTGAACTCGATACACAATTTGAAATTTCAACTCGACTTGGTTATCTTCCAATAGATACCAGAAATAAACTGGATACAAGATTAGAAGAGATAAGTAAAATGCTTAATGGATTAATAAAGCAGGTGAGCAGTAAGCAGTGAGCAGTGAGCAGTGCGTGATGATAGATTTTCTGCTTACTGCTCACTGCTCACTACTTCAGGTAAAAATTATGAAAGAATGGTTAAAGTCTTATATCGATGAACACATTAAAGTACTTCGGTCTGTGAATCAAGAAGCAATTAGTCATCTTATTAGAATGATTAAAGATATCCGTGAGCAAGATGGGCAAATTTTTGTAATAGGTAATGGTGGAAGTGCTGCCTGTAGTTCTCATCTGGCAGTTGATTTAGGAAAAGGGGCTTCACTCGGCAAGAAGAAACATTTTCGTGTCTTTTCACCAGTTGAGCACATCCCCTGGCTAACTGCTTTAGGCAATGATCTAAGTTATGATGATGTATTCTCGGAACAGATTGAGAATTTTGCTAAGGAAGGGGACTTACTTCTGGCTATTAGCGTCAGTGGCAGCTCTCCAAATCTTGTCAAAGCGGTTGAGCGGGCAAAGCACCTTAAACTTAAAACAGCGGCTTTAGTGGGTGATAAGAATGGGAAACTAATCAATATGGTAGATCTGGTGATTGTCATTCTATCTAAACATTATGGACATGTTGAAGATATTCATGCCGCTATCTGCCATATGATAAGCTATTATTTCATTGAAAATGAATCTTAACTAAAGATTCTTCTGCCAATTAGTTGATGGAAATTCAATTGGAAAGGGTTCAAGTGTTTACCCTTGAACCCTTCGGATCAACTAAATTGGAGAAGTTCCAATAATGAAATTACGAGGAGATGATAAGGTGAGAAATTTGATAACTTGCCCAGTATGTGAAGTTCAGGGATTTAGGATTAAAGATATCGATAGATATAAAATATATAAGTGTAAAAATTGTCGAATGGAATATGTAGAACCTTTGCCAACAAAGAAAGAACTTGATAATTTTTATTCCAATTATACAGATATCCGAGCAGAGGATTCAATTCTAAAAATGAATGCCCTGCGTAATATTCAAGCTCTTTCTTCACATGGACTTACCAACGAAAATAAACTGCTTGATTTTGGATGTGGAAAGAATATTTTTGTAAAAAGTGGTAATTCTCCTCATTGGTGGGGTTATGATAAATATGCACCTCAGGGACCTCAAATGATAACAGACTATCATGAGAAATGGGATTTTATAACCATGTGGGGGATTCTCGAACATCTCTCGAAACCAAAGGAGACAATGAAACAGTTAATTACAATTTTGAAAGAGGGTGGTAAATTAGCTTTAACCACGGTCACTGTAGAATCAACAATACCCTATCAGCACAAACCACTTGAACACTTGATGTATTGGACTCGGGTTTCAATAGAAAAACTTTTTGAGTTGATCGGGTTGAAGGTTAAGGAGTATATTCCTTATTGGATGTTTCAGAAGTCAGATATTTATTTGAGTCTTGTTTTACGAACTGTTCCAGAGGAGATAAAAAGTAATATTTACCACAAATTACCGGAAGTTGTATTTGTTCCAACCAATGAGATTTTTGTGGTTGGAGAAAAATTGTAAAAAGAAATTATCTAAATCAAATTTTGTGGTATAAAGAGATGGATAAAAGTTTCTATGAAATATTTGAGAGGAAGAATTTAAAGATTCTTCCTCTATCACAGCGGCAATCTGATATTAAAGTAGATTCTTTCCTTGAGCTGAATGAATTACCACTAAAATATGAAAACCCAAAGTTAGATAAATTAATTGAACGGATAGTGAGAGCAAGAGAGAATAAAAGCCAGGTTATTCTTATGATGGGGGCTCATGTCATTCGCTCCGGTGTATCAAGATACATCATTGACCTTATGGAGAAAGGATTTATTACTCATATTGCCATGAATGGAGCTGGACCTATTCATGAGTTTGAGCTGGCAAGAATTGGAAAGACAACGGAAAGTGTAGCAAGATATATCAAAGAAGGGCAATTTGGTCTCTGGAAGGAAACAGGTGAGTTGAATGATGTGATCGTATCTGTTTATAAAGAAAAACTGGGATTAGGAGAAGGTGTTGGTAGGTTTATAGAAGAAAGCAAATATCCATATAAGAATTTAAGCATTCTTTCAGCAGGATTCAGATGCAGGATTCCTGTAACTGTTCATGTTGGTATAGGTTATGACATTCTTCATGAACATCCAAATTGTGATGGTGCGGCAATTGGAGAAACTTCATACCGGGATTTTCTAATATTTGCAAGAAGTATTCAGTCTCTTGAAGGTGGTGTGTTATTGTGTTTTGGTAGTGCGGTTATGGGGCCTGAGGTATTTCTTAAGGCATTAGCCATGGCACGCAATATAGCCCACCAAAGCGGCAAAGAAATAAGGCACTTCACCACAGCAGTATTTGATTTGATAGATATCGAGGAAGACTATCACAAGGAGCTGCCAACATCTACCCCAATGTATTACTATAGACCATGGAAGACATTATTGGTTAGGACCGTTGTGGATGGTGGTGAAAGCTTCTATTTCCAGGGGCAACACCGCACCACTATCCCGAGTTTATATCATCTACTGATAAAAGTAAGTTTAATAATAACAGAGGAAAGGAGACAATAATAACCCATGAAACCTACAATATCCATAATTATTCCTGCTCTAAATGAAGAAAATAATATTAAGCCTACTATTGAAGAAGTTCTTTCTGGAATTGGCGATAAATTTACTGACTATGAGATTCTTATATTCGATGATGGGAGTTCTGATAAGACAGGGATTATAGCGGATGAGTTAGCCGTAAAAAATCCAAAGATTAAGGTTATACATAATATAAAAACTAAGGGGCTTGGATATAACTACAAAGAAGGAGTTACCTTAGCAAAAAATGATTACATTGTTTGGTTTCCAGGAGATAATGGTTTGTCCGTAGAATCAATAGAAAAGGTAATGAATAAAGTAGGGGAAGCAGATATTATTATTCCTTATACTCTAAATACCTGGGTTAGACCTTTATCCAGACGAATAATTTCGAAGGTATTTGTTTGGGGAATAAATCTTTTATTTAATATTAAAGTAAAATATTATAATGGAACAGTTGTCTTCAAGAGAGAACTTATTCAATCTATCTCTATCTCTACAAATAGCTTTGCCTTTCAATCTGAAGCCTTGGTTAAATTGCTTAAAAAGGGGTATAATTATGTGGAAGTAGGCTATAATGTAAAGGAAAGACAATATGGTAAATCGAAGGCATTTCAACTAAAGAATATTATTAATGTTTTCAAGACAATAATTAATCTCTTTTGGCAAATTTACATTAAAAGAGGAGAAACAAAAGGTGATACTAATGGTTCATAACATTTGATATTGTGGGTGCTCCAGTAGTCAGAATTCAGGAG
>JASEHU010000429.1 GCA_030018635.1 bacterium | reverse complement strand
GTCAATGCGTGTGATCTCATCTATCACGAAGTTAATATTGGGCAAGATATACTTGTTCCTTGGTTTGACAAGTTTTTTGGGTTTTTCCAAGCCAAAAGGGACAAAAAGTAGCCCTGGTTGATAGATGTGTTGGTTATCACGATCAATCACCGTTATGGACCAGTCTTCTACCGGCAGATACCTCCTTAGCATGTTGGAAATGATGGTTCCTCCTGTCCCTGCGCCTAAAACAACTATGTTTTTCTTTGCCATGTATTTTTCCTCCTTATAAGTAATTGTTCGTAGTAACCCGCTACCAGGCGAGCCTGTTTAATGGGTAGTGTTAGCACAAACAACCGCATAAATGCGGTCACTACGAGCTTTATTAAATCGAAACCCCACCACCAAGCACAGCCGCATTTGCTATTTCTCCGGCAGTTTTTGGCAGGCCGGCAATCCTGCAGAGTTTCCTGCTCGGCCCGGCGGGATAGAGTTGTTCAAGATATTTATTGTCCCATCTCAGACAACCGGTCTTTTCCTCCATTTCCCTACTCAATACTTTAACTGGTGGCACAGACTCATTTTGTTGATAA
>JASEHU010000428.1 GCA_030018635.1 bacterium | reverse complement strand
TTTTTATATCAATTGGTTATTAACTTATCCATTGGCTACTTGCCGATTTCAGGATAATATCATCTTATATCTTTTTGAACAAATACTTGCACAAGCTGCCTGACTAAAGTTATACCTTTTTGTCTCTTGCCATGACCAACTACAGTCGTATTATGTCCGCACCTTTTAGAAAATACGGACTAACTCATTGTTTAACCGAAAATATCCCCGTATTTTCCGTCATTACCTGCTCCTGATCAAATTTATACTCAATTTTACTCTCTCTACCCCAAAAATCACTCCATCTTTTAACCGCAAGCTTTCAAACAAAAGTGAACCATCCCCCAAAAGCTGTTACTGTATCGTTGTCAAAATCAACCTGGAGATTAACAGCTCCAATTTGTCTGGCTAACTTTCGTTTTTTCTTCTCCAGTTTGATTATTTCAGGACGTCTTTCTTGACGAGGACGGATGTCTATCGGTAATGGTGTGGAATTAGAGATTTGTAGATTATGGTTGGAATGATGAGCATCGCTTATTCGAGTAGTAGCAAAAGATGTCATAATGTGTCTCCTCCCTATGTTATCTTTAGTGTTGCCA
>JASEHU010000427.1 GCA_030018635.1 bacterium | reverse complement strand
AGATGACCCAACAGTAGCTAAGGCAGTCAGAGAACAAGAACCCTTTTTCCTCGCTTATCCAAGGTCAAAGGCGACTAATTGTATCTATCATATCCGTAATAAATTAATTAATATGCCGGATAATGGCAATGGGCACCCTGGAATTACAGAATTCTTTAAACGGTTGTTTAAGGAGAGTGAAAAGTGAATAGTGAAAAGTGAAAAACGAATAGTGAAAAACGAATAGTGAAAAGTGAAAAACGAAAATGGGGAAGTGAAAGTCATGAAAGAAAGTGAATAGTGAAGAGTGAAGAGGGGAAATCATGAAAGAATCAGTTTTGAAAGATAAAAGTTATCAGTTCGCTTTAGAAATTATAAAATTGGCTCAGTTTTTGATGTCTGATAAAAAAGAATTTGTTTTAAGTAAACAAGTTTTAAGAAGCGGAACAGCAATCGGGGCATTAATTAGAGAAGCAGAGTTTGGACAAAGCAAATCTGATTTTATAAACAAAATGAGTATTGCGTTAAAAGAAGCAAATGAAACAATTTATTGGCTGGAATTACTAAACGAGTCCAATTTTATTAAAAAACCTGATTTTGAT
>JASEHU010000426.1 GCA_030018635.1 bacterium | reverse complement strand
CACTGCCCCTCCTTCTACTACCTGTAAGATAATTGTATTTATTCCCTGTTTAAAATAAGAGGATGGCACAGGCCCTATTCTTATAGACCCAAGCATCCCTTCTGCTGGAACTCCACCTGGAATGAAAAAATCCTTACATGCCATCTTTGTCAATATCTTCTCATTAACTCCAATAATTACACTACCTATTTTCCCTCCTCCCAATTTAAGAATAATTGTCCCCTCTTTTATTTCATTTACATTATCAATTAAAAACTCCTTTTTTAGTAAAATATTAGGAGAGTTTAATTGTGCTGCTTTACCTCCATGCCATTCATCACTACTATCTTTTAAGATAAATCCAGATTCAGTTTTAATATAATTTCTTGCCTCTTCCTTAACCGGGGATATTTTTTTTAAAAACACTTGATGATGGACTATTCCCGTAAACAAAACCAATAGAATTAGAGAAAAAGCTATTTTCTTATATTCCTTCCTCCACAATTTATTAATGATATAATAAATAGTAAACCCGCTAAATATAGCTAATGGAGGAATTACTGGTGGACGATATCTTCCCACTACTAAAAAAGTAATTACTGAAAAGCTATA
>JASEHU010000425.1:371-595 GCA_030018635.1 bacterium | reverse complement strand
CCAAAAATCTACCTTACGGTGCCCAGCGCAGATTGGAAATAGCACGCGCTCTGGCTACTGAACCTTCATTACTCCTTTTAGATGAGCCTATGGCAGGAATGAACCCGCAGGAATGTAATGAGTTAATGGATTTGGTTGCCAATCTTCGCTCAAGGAATATTACCATAATCATAATCGAACACCAGATGAATGTGGTCATGAGGATTTCTGACCGGATAGTCGTC
>JASEHU010000425.1:0-361 GCA_030018635.1 bacterium | reverse complement strand
TAGCTGAAGGTAGCCCGGAAGAGGTTCAGAAAGACCCAAAGGTGATAGAGGCATACCTGGGAAAGTGAAAAACTAAAAGTGAAAAGTGGAAAATTAAATTAAGACCTATCAGTCCTATATGTTCTATAAATCTTATATTTCGAGGAAAAAATGGAGAAATTACTACAAGTTGAGAAAATACAGGTTTATTATGGCAAGATTGCCGCCTTGAATAGTCTGTCTTTATATATTGAACCAGGAGAGATAGTGGCCATAATTGGGGCTAATGGTGCGGGTAAAACCACCTTGATTAATACTATTTCCGGCGTTTTGCATCCACAAAAAGGTTTTATAAAATTCAAAGATGAAATAATCAGTAATT
>JASEHU010000424.1 GCA_030018635.1 bacterium | reverse complement strand
AGCCAATCCTTGCTCCACAAATACCAAACGGAGCACATCTTTTCTACGGCTCGTACAATGATTCAGATTTAACTCAAGCTAACCTTCAACTGGCCAGCAAGGCATTGATAGGTATGAGCCTTGGTTATGTTGAAAATGCGCCACTGGTAATGATGTTTGAAAACAAACATGGTCAGCAAACGGTAATTGATTTGTCGGACGAAATGGAGAAAGCCAGAGTCCGAGCGTTTATTGAAGGATTTCAGAAGCAAAGCCAGTACAAGATGGGGTCAAGGGTCAAACCTTAATTATGGAATACAGAATACTTTAAATTCCATAATCAAGGTTTGACCCCAAGTATTCCCCTCAGTTGGTTGGTGCCATATGAGAGATAAATATGTGTGTGAGGAACACAGATATTTTACGCAGGGAGGTACACTTTGGAGATGCCCATGAAACTCAGAGAACTGGGGTCTGATCAACTTCGTTCAGCAGCATTTTACCACCAAATTGGTCCCAGCGGTGGCTCTGCATTGAAAATCTAAAATCTGGGGACACAATAAAATCAAAATCTGGGAATAAAATCTGGGGACACAATACTCATTAAAGGAAATAAGTATTG
>JASEHU010000423.1 GCA_030018635.1 bacterium | reverse complement strand
GAGATGGAGTATTTGGCCAAGATAGGCTTTTGAACGCACAACATACTGATCAGAACCTGCCTTTTCTGCCGCATCCAGTGCCCTTTTTGCACTCGAAAGCCCCTTTTCAAGCCTACCTTTTTTTATGTTTTTTATCTACGTCCCCTATTTCCTATGCACAATTGTAAACAAATTATGCATTGTTCTCAAGATATTTTTTTTGCGGACAAGAAAATATAAAAATCTTGGCTTCGTCAAGATTACTTATTTAATTCTATCTTTCTCAGAAGCTGGCCTGCCTCAAGTTTGGGCCAGTGGTAGTGCATTTGGTCGGCTTTTTCGTAGGCGGATTGGGCAGAGGCTCTGGCTTGCTCCACATCCTGGTAGATAAGATATACCCTGGCTAAGATTAGCCCTGCCTCAGGCTCATAGAGCCTGAATCCTGTCCGCTTACACAGCCCAAGCACTGTCCTGCCAGCCTGCCCAGCCTCATGGTGCCTGCCTGTATCCAGATGCAGACGGCCAGACTCAAGCAGGGCTTCGATTTCAAGATATGGCATGCCAACCTGGCGGCTAAGCTCAAGGGCTTTTTGGATGTGGTCAGCGGCTTCTTGATGGCTGACATT
>JASEHU010000422.1 GCA_030018635.1 bacterium | reverse complement strand
ACTCCTGAATTCTGACTACTGGAGCACCCACAATATCAAATGGAATGAACCACTATGCTATATTTTTGCCGCATAACTGGCGCAAGGGCACGCAGTATTTCATTTACAGCCAATGCGTCAGGGAAGACATCCAGAATCTCTGGGTCGATGACTACGACATTGGTGCCCTGGGCATATCTGGATGCAGTAACGCCTCGAACTGCTCCACTAAAGTCGTATTCCTTCCGCATTGTGTCGCGCTCTGAAGATACATGTATTTGATTAATAACCTTCTTCATACTTCCTTCGCTCCTGTTTTGTGGCTCGCCTTGCTGAAATTAGACGAGTCCGCGGTGGTCGTTCAGCAAAGGTTACAACAAGCAATCTCTGTTGATTTGACATTCCAAGGAGAATATATCGCATTTCTCCTACTGAATGGTCTGGGTCCGGCATTAAGAGAGCAAGCGGATCCCCAAATATTGTAGAAGCTTCATCAAATTCCACACCGTGCTTTTGTAAGTTCAATTTAGCCTTCTTTGGATCCCACTCGAAGATATAGCCCATTTGAAATCCTCATATTGTGCCTAATGGGTCATTCCATTTGATATTGGGGGTATCTATGATAGAATCCAGGAGTCA
>JASEHU010000421.1:329-633 GCA_030018635.1 bacterium | reverse complement strand
GTTAGAAGAGATAGAGATTTTAGGAAAACAGATTGATGAGATAAAGGTCGATTTCGAAAAAGTTCCTATAATAAGAGATGAGATACGAGAGAGATTTAGGAATTTCTTTTTGTCAAAGATGTCAGTAGATAAAACAAAATGTAAAAATTGCAACCTCTGTATGAAACAGTGTCCGGCAAAAGCAATAGAATTAAAGCCTTATCCTGTATTTGCTCCTGAAAAATGTATTCTTTGCTTCTGCTGTTTTGAACTCTGTCCTGAAGGAGCAGTAAGTTTTGAGATGCCAAGATTAGTTGGAAAATCA
>JASEHU010000421.1:0-319 GCA_030018635.1 bacterium | reverse complement strand
CCTTAATTACCCGTGAGATGGCTTCAGAGCTTTTGGCAAATGTCAAAATATAAGGAGAATAAAAGGATAATGAAGATCATAGGCATAAATGGTTCACAGAGAAAGGATGGGAATTCTTATCTTCTGATTAAATCTGCCCTCGATGGAGCAAAAGAGGAGGATAACCTAATAGAAACGGAGATATTACAAATAGCAGATTTTGAGATAAAACCGTGTGAGGCTCACTACTCTGGTTTGCATAAGTTCGAGAATTGGGGTTGTGGTAAGAAACCTTATAAATGTATACTTAAAGATGATTTTGAAGAAGTTTTTCAAAAGA
>JASEHU010000420.1 GCA_030018635.1 bacterium | reverse complement strand
CTTAAATGAAAGCCAATCTGGTTGAGATATTCTCCAGTATCCAGGGAGAAGGAATGTTAGTGGGGTTCAGGCAGATATTTATCAGGTTTGCCGGGTGTAATCTGAGGTGTTCCTACTGCGATACCCCAGCGGCCATGACAGTCCCTGAGACCTGGCTGGTTCCGGAGTTTGATCTGGAACTACCTAATCCGGTTGAGTTAGATCAGGTGCGGGAGGTGGTGGACCGGTTTGATCCACGGATCCATCATTCGGTTAGTCTAACCGGTGGGGAGCCATTGCTTCAGGTAGAGGCATTGGAAGAACTCTTGCCTTCTTTAAATCAGGAGTCAGGAGTCAGAACTGATAATTCAGAATTCAGAATTCAGAATTCAGAAGTAAGAAATCCGCATTCCGCATTCCGCAATCCAAAAGGAGGTATCCCATTTATTTGGAAACCAATGGCACCCTGCCAACGCACCTCAAGCGAGTGAGGGATTTAATCGATATAATCGCCATGGATATCCATCTTCCTCAGACCAGCGGCCTTGTTCCTCAGTGGGATATACAGGAACAGTTTCTGCGGTTAGCCGCTGAAACGAATTTAATCTTTACCAAGATAGTCATTAGCTCCGGGACCGATCAGGAGGAATTTTTAAG
>JASEHU010000041.1 GCA_030018635.1 bacterium | reverse complement strand
ACTTACCCTTCCTCTAATGCAACCTTTTTCAGTTCGCCAAAAATCTTTTCAATGGCTTGAATATAGCTACCCTCAATCCTTTCAAATATCTCTTTTGCGGTCTCTTTATCATAGATATGGGAAGTTCTGTTTCTGTCTTCCAACATATCAAGAAAAACCTTCTCCTCTCTCAGCCATCCTATCTTGAATGCCTCCTTTAAGCTTCCCTTAGGGGTTTTTGCCTCTATCCCGCTATCCTGTAAAAATATCTTTAATGCCTTCCAGAGCAACTCAAAGGTGAATTCAAACCTCTGAATTACACCATCTTTCTCCAATTCATCTTCTGCCTCCTCTACCCCTTCTTTCAATTTGATGAAGGCATCTTCTAATTTACTAAGGGCATATTTAGGCTCCTCTTTCATAAATTACCTCTCCTGTTTTTAGAATTATTTTCCTGAATTCTTCATCAACCGATAACATATAAACGATATCGACCTTATATAAGCCGCTTATCTTCTCTATCTCTTCGCTGATTTTCCTCTGTACAGAGATCTTTGGCCTTTTGCAATCGACAGCAAAATCAAAATCAGCATTCTTGTCATTATTCCCTTTTGCCCTTGAACCGAAAAGAATGATCCTTGAGGGGTTTAAGCCTTCCTTTAAGACATCTATGGTTTCTCTTAATATCTCATTCTCACGATTGTTCATCTTATTCTCCGCCAGTTCCCTTTATCTATGGAAAATAAGGGTTGCCTCTTGAATTGTAAATTAAGAGGCAGGCTAATTCACAATTCAAGATGCGACCTTACTCTTTTCTTTCTCTTTTCCGACCTTACTCTTTTCTACCTATTTTCTTCTCTTTTCAATATAAAAGTTAATAATTCTTTAATTAAATTACAATTAGTTTTATACATATTTATCCCTTGCCATTTAAGATTAAGATACCTATGGGCTAAACGATTTCTTATATTAGCTAATTTCCCTATATTTTGTTCTTCTTCTGAAGTAAGCTTAAATAATTTAGCACATTTTTGTAAGGTATCTTGATAACTTTCGACTACAATACCTTCTTGTGTAAGTACACTTCCACTTACTTCAATAAGTGCAGTGAGAATATTTTCAACCGTCCTTTCCATAATCTTTTGAATCTTTTTATCTTCTTGATATTCTTGCCATGTTTTATTTCCATATTCTGTCTCAAATTCCTTCATTTCATCAGAGATAAATTGGAGAGATTCGACAATTCTTCCTTTTGCATAGTCAAACTTAGCCATACTGTAGTGCCTCCAAATTCTTCCGCGTCATTTCTATCTGCCATTTTATCCCAAATATACTAAAATCTTCCATTTGAAATATAGCTTCATTTTTTAATTTAATATACTCTTGAAAATCTTTAATGTATATTGGGTGACTTAGAATAATAGCATTATAATAAACAAGAGGTTTTCTGAAATCCCTATATATTGGAAGTATATTTACCTCTTTTTTAATCTTTGAAGATAAATTATATGAAATATCCATGATAATGTTGAATATCTCATCATCAGATAGTAATTGTGATGAAAATAATACAGCTAAATCTACATCTGAATCTTCTCTTGGATAACCGGTTGCCCATGAACCGTATAAAAAAGCCATATCAAGATTATAGTCTTTTGCCTTTTCTTTAAAAAAAGTCTTTAATGATAAAATAAGATTATCTTTATCCTCTTGAGTAATCATTTTCTAAAATCTCTTTAAAGATGGCCTCATCAATACCTGCCTGCCGTAGCATTTCATAAAATATACCATTAGGAATATCCCTTTTCCCTTTATGACTCAATCTAATCTGTAAAATCACTTTATTTTTTAAAACTCTTTCCCATGTTTCATGCTTCTTTTCTCTAACCTTTTCAAATCCTAACTTTTTCAAAACCTTTCGCATCTGGTCATAGGTATATATGGCCATATCTTACCTCAATCTGTTCTAACAACTCCCAATCATCTTTGCATTTGTTTATTCTTTCTATATAAGGTAAATGATGGTATCGATTAGGACTATTAGAGAAAATGTCTTTCCTGGATTCATAGTCTTGAGCATATTCCTTGATCATCTCCACCATTGCCTTAAGTGTATCATTAGGAGTGTCCATTTCAGTTACTAAATCCAATTCTACGCATTTAGCACAAAAGTTATTGTTATCCTTAAAGATACAAACTGTCAACAATGGAATCCTTATCTCATATTTTAGATTATTTTCCTTTGTTACTTCCCTGTCTAAAGTCAACGGCATATTCAATCCTTCCTTTTTATTATCCTTACCCTTTCATCAAATTTTAAGTTAATCATAACCCCCATTTTCATTCTATAATATCTTCCTTTGTTAAACCTGCTTGTTGTAATATAGAAAAAAGAGTTCCCTTTGGTAAATCCTTTTTGTGATAAGGAATAGTAACTCGCTTTCCGTTCGATGAATTATAATAGACCCTATGACTGCCTCTTGAATGATCAAATCCAAACCCGTTTCTTAAAAGAATTTTTATTACTTTCTCTGGCGTTAAAACAGGTAATTTAGGCATATTCTAAGTTTAGAACCCCTTCAAAGGTACGATTGTCGTCTGTTATCAGTTCCCCATGTTTCCTTTGACTCTCAATATAAGCCATAATTGCATCTTCTATCATTAAATAAGCTTCTTTTATATTTTCTCCATAACTAATACAGCCAGGTAAAGAAGGGACAGTAACAGTATATCCACCTTCTGGTTCTTCTCTTAAAACAATACGATAGGTTAATCGTTTCATTTTTAAATCCTTACCTTCCCTTACACCATTTTACCATTTCATCAAATTAATTTTATCCACATCCACAGTTTTTACATGGCGATAGATAGATATAATCAGGGCTAAGGCGACGGCTGACTCTGCGGCGGCTATGGTTATAGAAAATATAGTAAATATCTGGCCGGTTAATTCATTGGGCGTAATGTATCTTGAGAAACCAACCAAATTAATATTTACTGCATTTAACATTATTTCAATACACAAAAGTATGCCGATGGCATTCCTTCGGGTAAGAGCCCCATAAGTGCCGATGGCAAAAAGAATTGCGGCTAAAATAAGATAATGTGATAAGGTCATAATATTTTATCCTCCAATTTCTGTCTATCCAAATAAAAATCTTCTCAGGTCACGATAAAAATTCTCATGTGGACCAATAGCTAATATAATTATAGTTTTTTCGTGTTCAATAATCTTGTATGCAATTAGATATTGTAAAGTAAATATCTTAAATTTCCAAACGAATACCTCTTTTAAATCCCCCTTTTTTCTTTCCCCAGCATAAGGATTATGTGCTATCTTATCTGCTTCAATATTAATAACTTCTTGAATGTTTTGAGGTAGCCTCTTTTTCCATTTTTTAACTTTATTTTCTACTGCAAGGGCATACATAAGATTAATCTTCCCAGTTAGAATAATTACCTTTTTCTACCTCTTTTAAAGCCATTTTAATATCATTTACAAAACCCTTTGGTAAATTATGTTCTGAATTAACATCTACTTTTTCCTCACACAAACTTAAAAATATTCCTTTTTCCATAGGGGTTAATTGTTCAATAGCCCTAAATACTTCCTCAACAGAAAGTTGAACTCTTTTTGTTATAACCGGCATAATAAGACTCCTTAATCTTTATCTTTACGGGCAATCACAATCGCACCAATCAAACAGGCTAATAACACAACTGAAATTAACTCAAAGGGAAATACATAGGTTGTTAATAGTAAATTGCCAATTTTAGAGGTAGTATTTTCAACTACTGCTTCTGGTGAAATATTCCAACTTGTTCGATTAAGTACGGTAACTAAAAGGAATAGAAGTAAGCCGGCTAAAATAAACGAAATACCTTTTTGTTCATTAGTCTGTTTTATATCTTTATCTGTGAGTCTAAGGGTAAGCATAATCAAAAATAAAAATAGCACAACTACTGCACCAATATAAATTAATATCTGTACCATAGCAATAAATTCTGCAAACAGGGTGATGTATAATCCGGCAATTGCCAACATCATCAGTGCCAGACTGATGACACAATGAACAAGATTCCTCAGACTGATAACTAAAATAGCACTTATGACCGCAATGCCTGCCAAAATATAGAATGTAATTATTTGACCGATTCCTTCCATTTTTCTCCTTTATTCAAATAGAAATTAGACTTCTGCAAAATGTGAAATTGGTAGCCGTAGGCTTTAGCCTGCGAATTATAACTTAATCTGCAACGCATTACGCAACCTACGAGGTTGCGGCTACCATCTGTTTGCCTTACAAATTACCCATTTTGCAGAACTCTACAAATAGAAATTTTTTGATTCTGCTTAGTCCATTTTCTCCTGCAAAAAGTTCTCAAATCTTCTCAGGTCATCTTTGATTTTACTCCATCCCTCTAACAGTTCTACCTTCAGCTCTTCTATTTTCTTAGGTGATAATTCATAGTCATAGGCATGACGAAAAAGATGCCTGAATCCTCTTAACTTATCCAACAAACGAAAGCTTTCCTCACAAAGGACTCCTGGTCTTATCATAGGTATCTCTATAGACATCCTTTTAAGCAGCTCTCGATGATACCTGGCTAAATCTTCTATTCTGTTTTCAAAGGTCTTAGCTATTTCCTGAAAAAGCTCCTCAAGGGCAGAATAGAGATTATGAATCAAATAACCAAGATAGGCTGTTTTCTCTTTAGTAGATGGAGATTCTTCTTCTATCTCTTTGAATAGCTTTTCTATAACCTTATGCTGATTTTTTAAATAGCCAAGCACCAGAGCAATTTCTTTCTTCATCTTATTCTTAGCCCTTCCTTCTCGATAAATCCCTTTAATCTGCTTTTCTGAAGTTCTATTAAATCAACATTTCTTCCAAGTAGGTCTTCAAGTTCAGACAAGGTCTTAAAATATCGTTCCCCAACTTCATCTACGGCTATATCTATATCAGAGAAGGGATAGAAATTCCCTTTTTTAATAATTGAGCCTAAAAGAAAAACCTTTTTTGCCTTTTTGCCCACAAAGTATCTTCTTAGCAAGTTTTTTGTTTTAATTAAGGTTCTCTTTCTCTCCTTCTCCCGTAAAGCAACCTCTTCTTCTCTTATTTTTTCCCAGAGGCTAATATCAAAGCCCATTTTCTAAAACCTCTTCTCTAAGACTCAAGCGAATTTCCCAAATGCCTACAGTTCAAGAGCTGACCACCTAACATAATAACCATCTATTTAATCACCATCACCAATCCAGTTATAAGAATATTAATAAATCCAAGTGGCACTAATAATTTCCAGCCAAAGGTCATCAATTGATCTACCCTGACCCTTGGATAAGTCCATCTAAACCACATAAATATAAAGACAATGGCGTAAGTTTTTATTAAAAACCAGACTATTGGCGGTAAGGTAATTGGCAATCCTGGAATTCCCTGCCAACCACCTAAAAATAGTGTAGTGCAAACCGCTGAGACGGCAAAGATATTGGCATATTCGGCTAAGAAGAACATCGCAAATTTTATACCGCCGTATTCGGTATGAAAGCCGGCGACAAGTTCGGATTCCGCCTCCGGCATATCAAATGGTGCGCGATTGCATTCAGCCGTAGCCGCCATTAAATAAAGTAAAAAGCCAAGCGGTTGATAGCAGATATACCAAATATCCTTTTGTGCATTAACCAACTCACCCATTTTCAAAGAGCCGGTAAGCATAATTACCCCTAAAATCGACAACACCATAGATACTTCGTAACTTACTACCTGGGCAGCTGACCGCATACCACCAAGCAATGAATATTTATTACCTGAAGACCAACCGGCCATAATTATTCCAATGACACCAATACTACCCACAGCTAAAAGATATAAAACCCCCAGGTTTAAATCACTGACTATTATTCCCGGTGACCAGGGAAGGATAACATAAGCCATCATTGCCGGGGCAAAGACAATTATTGGGGCTAAGAAAAACATCGTCTTGTCGGCTACCTTAGGCATTATATTTTCCTTCAAGACAAGTTTGATGGCATCGGCTACGGTCTGCAAAATGCCGTGAAATCCCACTCGCATTGGTCCCAGTCTATCCTGCATATGAGCGGCTATTTTGCGTTCAGCCAAAACCAACATCATCGTATTAACCGCTACAAATCCCGCTACTATCCCTGCAACAACAGCCATAATGACTACGGTTAATATCCAAGAGGGAATATTATAATTCCAGCAGAGATTTGTTAAAAAAATATTAATACTATCAATTAATTCTTGTGTGTTAAATAATAACTCCATTTTTTCTCCTATTAATACCTGACATATTTCTTATTCGACATTTTCCTTCTCCATAATAATAGTCAATCTTTGTTTCAACATTGGCAACTCTTTTTTGACAACTCCCCAAGTAAATTCAATGTCTATTCCAAAATATTCATGTATAAATTTATCTCTCATACCGGCAATTTTTTTCCATGGTATTTCACTATATCTTTGCTTTAGTTCTTGGGGCAGGTTTTTTACCGCTTCACCTATAATCTCAAGCCTCCTTATAACCATATCTTGCAAAGCCACAGATTCTAAAAACTCATCTTTTTCCTTTTCCTCTGTGTATCTTTCTATAAGTTTGATACTTTCCAATATATGCTCAAGGAATATCCTGTAGTTTTTCTTCATAAAATACCTGCTGCTCTTCAATGATGTAGTCTTTGAGCAAAGGATGTATGGAACGATAAGTCAACACATCTACTTTGCGGTTTAGCAATTCTTGAAGGTCTAACTCAAGCCCTACAAGATCAAATAATGTTTTATTTTCTTTATCCTTGAATTCCACTAAAATATCAAGATCGCTATCCGGCCTTTGCTCATCTCTAACAAAAGAGCCAAATATAGCTGCTTTTTGAACATCGTATTCTTTTAGCAAAGGGATAATCTTACTTTCTATTTTATAAAGGTTCATCTTCTCTCCTCGTCCATCAAACTCCTCACTTTTTATACCTTGTTACATCTGGTGATTTATAAAGCCCTTCTTTGGTATAAATCATACCCGCCCGGTTATAGCAGGCTAATTCATATTCACCGGTCATACTCAGTGCATTTTTGGGGCATGCCTCAACGCATAACCCACAAAACAGGCATCTGGCAATATCTATTTCAAAGGAAATAACCTCTTTGTTATAATCTTTCCCTTCGCCGGTAACGATTTTTATTGCATTAGAAGGACACATCTGGGCACATAGGCAACAACCAACACAACGCTCCCTTCCTTCCTCATCTACGGCTAATCTTTCTAATCCTCTGTATCTGTCGGATACCGTCCAGCGTTGACGAGGATATTGCAAGGTAACCGACGGCACAAATAAATGCCAGAAGGTAACTGAAAGTCCTCTTATAAATTCTATAATTGAACTGATGACACGGTTTATTTTCATCGTTTTTCCTAATTAGAAATTTGGAAATTGGAAATTGGAAATTGGGGAAAGAGAAGAGACCTAATTTCTACTTTCCAATTTCTACTTTTATAGATTTTCAGCTAACACCTTAACAATATCCGTTGTAGAGAGTAATCCAGCCGGGAAATATTTTGTCTCCCCTTCCTTTCCATAGACCCCTTTTACCTCTTCCTGAATCAATAACCGATGTATTTTTTTCTCTCGCATTATCTGACAGGCCTCACCTAATGTCTGTTCTTTATTGATAGTAATTGGCTTATGCGTCATAACATCTTTAACCTTTATTTTAGTTAAATCCTCGCCAAATACCTTCATTATATCTGTATCAGAGACAACGCCGACCAATCCTTCCTGAGATGATGTAACTGCTAACCCACTCACCTTATTATCCACTATTATCCTAACTGCCTGAGCAACAGAGGCATTTTCAGGAATAATCAATACCCCTCTGGCCATTACCTCTCTTACCTTTATAGCTTTCAAGTCTTTCATCGTTACCTCCTTGTGAATCCATAGAGAACACAGATTTTTGCTTTTTTTCCTATAATTTCTATAAGTCATATAGGACTTATCTATCTATTTCCCCCAAAACAATATCCAGACTACCGATGATAGCCACAGCATCTGCGACCATCATCCCGCCTTCAATCATCTTATAAATAGATTGAAGATTGGCAAAAGACGGCGTTCGGATTTTCAAGCGATATGGTTTATTCGAGCCATCCGAAACGATATAAAATCCAAGTTCTCCTTTAGGTGCCTCAATACAGGCATAAACCTCTTTTGCAGGTGGTTTAAACCCTTCTACGACTAATTTAAAATGGTGGATAAGTGCCTCTATATCCGTCAATACTCGTTCTTTGGGTGGAGGAACAAATTTAGCCGCGGTAGCGATAAAATCACCATCAGGAATTTTGGCGATTGCCTGCTGGACAATTTTACAGCTTTGCCGCATCTCCTCCATACGCACCAAATATCGGTCATACACATCCCCAATTCCTCTACCTGTAGGAATATCAAACTCAAGTTCATCATACACACAATAAGGTTCTGCCTTACGAATATCCCATTTAACCCCACTGCCGCGTAGAGAAGGGCCTGAGAGGCTGTAATTAATTCCATCCTCGGCTGATATAATCCCCACAAATTGTGTTCTTCTAAGCCAAATCTCATTTTTGGTCAATAATGCTTCGTATTCATCTACCTTTTTGGGAAATATCTTTGTGAATTTCTCCACCTTCTCGACAAATCCTTCTGGAATATCCTGGGGCAATCCACCTATTCTAAAACAAGTAGTAGTCAGGCGAGAACCACAAAACAACTCATAGATATCTAAAATATCCTCCCTTTCACGGAAGGCGTATAAAAATGGTGTATAGGCGCCAATATCCAGGGCATGAGTGCCAATCCAGACAAGGTGAGAGGCAATTCGACTCAATTCAGTGAGAATCACCCGAACATAGCTTGCCCGCTTTGGCACTTCTAACCCAAGTAATTTCTCTACAGCCAAACAATAGGCAAGGTTATTGGAAACCGCGGCTAAATAATCCAACCTATCCGTTACAGGTAAAAATTGGGCGTAGGTCATATCCTCTGCCAGTTTTTCGATACCACGGTGTAAATAACCAATATCCGGGGTAATTTTGGTAATTATTTCCCCATCTAAATTTAGCACCAGCCGCAAGACACCATGTGTGCTTGGGTGTTGTGGGCCCATATTGATAGTTAATTCTTGAGTCTCAGGCATTTCTGTCTCTCCTGCTATTTTTTCTTTGCATCCATTGTAGAAATTTCTTGTTGCATTTCTTCTAAGGATAACCGTTTGCCAATATTGAATTCTTCTCTAGACATTTCAATGATTTTCATGAATTCAGGATTGGTACTTAAAGATAGTGATTCCCAGTCAACATTTTTTAAAGAAACAATTGCTGCTATAGGAATTGTTTTTGATGTTAGAACAAGTATTTCCTCCTCTAAACTTTTTGCATACTCAGACAAAGGTCTAATTGCATTTGCTACTTCGAGGGTTTTCATAGTATTACTACCTTCCTTCCAATAAATAATTGGTTTCCTTTTTTTCTACCTACAGCAAGAACTCGAACAATATTGGGTTCTTCGGCTACAATTTCATAAAAAGCCCGTAAATCACCTATTCTAAGTTCCCATGGTGCAATTGGATTTGGACGAAGTAGTTTCCGATTTCGTGTCTCTGTCAATGGCTCATAGACAAGTTGAGTGTGTATAGAATTAAGGATAACCGTCCGTTCATAAGTAGTAAGGCTCTTAAAATGTTCTTTAACACACTCTGCAAATTCAACTATGTATGCCATTTCTTTTCCTTATTTACCTGTCCATTTGTAACGCTATTTCCTTGCCTCCAACGGGTAATCTTTTCGTAATGGATGTCCTTCCCAGTCATCTGGTAGTAAAATTCGTCTTAAGTCCGGATGATTCTCAAATTCAATACCAAACATATCATAAATCTCCCGCTCAAACCAATCCGCACCTTTCCAAATCGCCGTTACAGAGGGAATACCTTTACCTTCATCCACCCCTGTTTTTACCCTTATCCGATGGTTTTTGTCAATCGAATAAAGATGATAGACCACATCAAAGCGTGGGGTTCTATCCGGATAATCTACCGCTGTAATGTCAGATACATAGATAAAATTCAATCCAGGGTCATCATGTAGAAATTGACAGATTGGAAATATTTTATCACTTGACACAGAAATAGTCAAATCAGGTTCAACCTCTATTCTTAAAAGGGCATCTTTAAATTCATTTTTGATAATCTTTGTTATTTCTTCATTAGTCATTTTTGGTATTTCATCCTCTTTTGTGCCGACAAAGTCGGTATGTATGTTTCTTAAATCATTTCAGAATACTTTCTATTTCTTCATCAGTAAAGCCCAATTGTCGAAATATACGCAGGACATAAGGAGGAGAAAGTTCTCCTGCCCCAATATCGATAGGGACTACTCGTTTGGCACCTTTCACATAGCGAATATACAAACGATGATCGCCTTTTCCTTCCCTATAAAATTTACAGCCTGCCGATTCCAATAGTCGGATAAGTTGTCTTACTTTAAGTGAAGGGATATTATTAGGCATATATTGCTCTCAATTCAAACTGTTCTGATAAAGGTTTTACATCTTCTACCGTTAAGAATTCGTGAAGTTCTTTTATAGCTACAGGGGCATTATAAATATCTTTTTCAATCCTACGCAGAAATTCAAAAGAATCAATGGCCTCCTTTAATTTTTCAATGGCTCCCTCTTTTGTTTCTTCCTGACCTACCAATCCATTCTCTAAGCATAAAGCCACCCAATACTCATTGGTTCTTCTTAAAACAATCGTATAAAAATCCACCTCATTTGCCTCCTCTTAAGATACTGCTCTGTCGCTGGTAATTTGATAGGTAGTAACAATTTAACCATCCGAAGTGGAACTTTGGTAATCGGTGATCGGTAATCGGTAATTATCTGACTTATCTTCTTTCACCGATTACCGATCACATGGTACTTCATTTGGGTAAATAATTGCCATCCATCAATTGAGTAGCGACGGAGCACTACTTAGCAATGAACCGTCTCCAGATGTCATTTTTTTGCTATACTCATCTTTTTAATTTTATCCTGCAATTTCAAAAAGCCGTATAAGAGTGCCTCAGGTCTGGGAGGACAGCCGGGGACATAAACATCTACCGGCACTATTTTATCTACTCCCTGGACTACGCTGTAGGTATTAAAAACGCCACCGGAATTAGCACAGCTACCCATTGAAATAACCCATTTAGGGTCGGGCATCTGGTCGTAGAGTAATTTAAGACGCGTAGCCATTTTATGCGTAACCGTGCCGGCAACAATCATCACATCGGATTGCCTGGGCGAAGGGCGAAATACGCCGGCACCAAATCTATCTAAATCATACCGAGAGGCACCCGTAGCCATCATCTCAATGGCGCAGCAGGCTAAACCAAATGTCATTGGCCAGAGCGAGGAAGTCCTTGCCCAATTGATTATAAAATCTGCCGGCACTAAAATAATCTGCCCACCAGGTAATTTTTCTATTATCGGTCCAACCTTTTCAAGTAATCCCATTTTATCCTCCAGATAAATTTGTAATCGGATTAAGCAGATTGAGCGGATTTTTTATCTTTACTATCCGATTAAATTTAATTCAGACATTAGACTTCAGACTTCAGATTGTGTGAAAACTCTCAATCCATCTTTCATTGATATGATGATGGCAAGAT
>JASEHU010000419.1 GCA_030018635.1 bacterium | reverse complement strand
AATCGTCTATCTTCATATTCTGTCAATCCCAATACCTTATCCAGATTTCTACGCCTTATCTCTCCCTCCAAATATCTGCAAGCTGTTGCACTCTTTGCCTTTGGATGTTCACTAAGATATTTGTTGCGTTCAACTACCTTCTTTTCGATAAAGGCTATCCTCTTCTCTAAATTAATCTTTATCTCTTTAGCTCTCCAGGGATTCTTCCTTAAAATATAACGAATACCCTCGTTCTCAACTTCACATAAACTCTCATCAAAAAGCCCTAATTGTAGTACATCTTCCTTAAGCATCTTTTCTATCTGCGATTTTGTTATGGCTGTTATATAATTCCAATGGTTGGGAGCATCAGTTATTTCTTTAATCTGTTTCGATTTTATCATCCCCCGGTCACCTACAAAAACTACCCGTTCAGTTCCATAGACCTTCTTTATTTTCTCAAGTTGATTAACAACGGTTTTATGATCATTGGTATTGCCAGGAAAAACTTCTACACTCAACGGCTCACCCTGAACATCAGTTACTAATCCTATAATAATCTGTTTTTTCCCTTTTATCTCATCCCGGTTTAAACCATACTCAGCCAACTCATTCTGCTCGCCTTCTACATAACTTGAGGTAACATCATACAAAAATATGG
>JASEHU010000418.1:259-645 GCA_030018635.1 bacterium | reverse complement strand
ATAATGCCCAGTGATGTGGTGATTGCCAAGAATTATTTGGAGAAAGACGAGATTACCAATCTTAATCGAATCGTAAATATGTATTTGGATTATGCGGAAATGCAAGCAGCTCGAAACCGAGCTATGACGATGAAAGACTGGATAGAAAAACTCAATGCCTTTTTGAAATTTAGCGAACACGAAATCCTGACAAACTTGGGTAAGATTAGCCACGAAGTGGCTGAGTCGCTTGCTCTCAAAGAGTACAAAAAATATAAAGTAATACAAGACAAAAATTATATCTCCGACTTTGACAAAATAGTCAAGAAACTAAAAAAGAAGAAATAAATGAAGCAGATTTTAAGGGTATTAAGTATCATCTTAGTTATTCAATTGTTGTTTAGCGG
>JASEHU010000418.1:0-249 GCA_030018635.1 bacterium | reverse complement strand
AGCTTCTTTTTTGACTCAAGGAGGCAGAAAGAACATTATTTTGGCTACAACAACCAGCACGCAGGATTCAGGCCTTTTAGATCTTTTGATTCCCATTTTTGAAAAGAAGACAGGATATTTTGTAAAGACTATAGCTCTCGGCTCGGGTCAAGCTATGGCTATGGGTAGCAAAGGAGAGGTAGATCTTCTTCTGGTTCACTCCCCTGATGCCGAAGAGAAATTTATGGCGGAAGGGGATGGAATCAACCG
>JASEHU010000417.1 GCA_030018635.1 bacterium | reverse complement strand
CGGAGATAAAGATGGTGCCTTGCTTAGGCAGGATTTGTCCTGCGGCAAGCTGGGATTTAGCAAATGCCATGCCAAAGGTCGTATCCAAACCCATAACCTCACCGGTAGATTTCATCTCAGGACCAAGAACCGTATCTACCCCTGGGAATCGAAGGAATGGAAAGACCACTTCTTTAACCGCCACATGTTCAGGTATTATCTCCTGGGTAAAACCAAGCTCCTTAAGCGTCTTTCCGAGCATAACCTTAGTGGCTAAACTTGCCAGCGATACCCCAATCGCCTTTGAGACAAAGGGTATGGTTCGGGATGCCCGTGGGTTGACCTCCAGGACGAAAACCTCGTTTTCTCTAATGGCATATTGAATATTAATCAAACCAATGACATTAAGCTCTCTGGCTAAGGAATATGTATTTTGCCTGATTTTTTCAATGATTGGTTTAGAAAGGGTATGGGGAGGAAGGACGCAGGCTGAATCACCTGAATGGATACCTGCATGCTCGATGTGTTCCATAATTGCGGCAATGACCACCATTTCTCCATCACTCAGGGCATCTACATCTACCTCAATCGCATCCTCAAGGAATTTATCCACCAGCACGGGATGTTCAGGAGATGCCTCAACCGCCTCTCGCATATATTTTTCCA
>JASEHU010000416.1 GCA_030018635.1 bacterium | reverse complement strand
CGATCCAATGAGGATGATTTAGCCATTGGTATTAATAAAACAGTGTATGGTGAGATAATTTTGGAAGAGAAGAACGAGGTAATTACCTTACCACTTGATACAATACGATATGAAGAGGATGGGTCAGGGGACACTTACCTTTTCTTGCATAAAGATGGAAAGGCCAAAAAGCAGAGAATCCAGATAGGTCTAAGAAGTGAAGAATCTGTTGAGATTATAAATGGTATTACCTTACAGGATAAAGTAATCAATCAAGGTAATTTAGAATTAATTGATAACCGAAAGGTTAGTCTGCAAGCAGGAAGCAATCTTTAATCTGGGTCATCAAGGGGTAGTCATTGATATTGGTAGGATAGAAACACATCCATGTTTTTCTCAAATAATGTGGGATGTGTCCCTACTACTCCATGACATTTTAATTTGAGAGTTTAAGCGAAAATGCCGATATATCCTTTGGGAGATTTTAACAAAGGGGGATCGGTATGAACAAAAAGTATATCGTACGGCTTACGGATGAAGAGCGTAAGCAATTAGAAAAGACCGTTTCAAAAGGTAAAACGCAGGCGTACAAGATTAAACATGCAAATGTGCTGTTAAAACGGATGTTCCATCTTGTACCAACAGAGCGAGCGTAGTTTAACCCGTTGAAAAT
>JASEHU010000415.1 GCA_030018635.1 bacterium | reverse complement strand
GGCGGATGGAATTTGTTAGATGTATTGAATATTAAATATGTGGTTTCTAAGTTTGATGTGAAAATGAAGCAGTTGAAATTAGTCTATGAGGATGAGTCAATTAAGCTATACTGGAATACTGCCTGCCTGCCGAGGGCATTCCTTGTCCCAAAGGTAAGGGTAATCAAGGATAGACAAAGGGTATTGGAGGAGATGTCGGGTGTAGATTTTGACCCGCGAAAAGAAATAATTCTGGAAGAAGAAATTCAGAATTCAGAATTCAGAATTCAGAATCCAGAATCCAGAATTCAGAATTCAGAATCCAGAATCCCCAAATCCCGAATCATAAGTTACCAACCTAATAAAGTCATCATCACAGCCTCCTCTCCTACAGATTGCCTTTTATTTCTGAGCGACACTTATTATCCTGGCTGGCTGGCTTTTATAGATGGTAAGCCGACAAAGATATATCGAGCAAACTACACCTTTAGAGCCATTAATTTTCCAAAAGGGACGCATACGGTAGAATTCAGTTATTTGCCTTTAAGTTTCTTGGCCGGAGTTATTGGGAGTGGGATAACGATGTTTATATTGATAGGGCTGGTATGGAATAAGAAAAGAGGCTAACTAATGGGTCATTCCATTTGATATTGGGGGTATCTATGATAGAATCCAGGAG
>JASEHU010000414.1 GCA_030018635.1 bacterium | reverse complement strand
CAATTGATTACTGTGTGGTCAAAATTCCACGCTTTACCTTTGAAAAATTTCCACAGGCAGATGATATGTTGGGCATCTCTATGAAGTCAGTCGGAGAGACCATGGCTATTGGTCGCACATTTAAGGAGGCATTACAAAAGGGCTTGCGGTCATTAGAAATAGGGCGATTTGGGCTTGGAGCAGATGGAAAAGATAAACCGCCAAAAGAGATCGAGGAGATTAAAAAGACCTTGAGTATCCCCAATTCTAACAGGATATTTTATATTCGCTTTGCCCTTCAGGCAGGAATGACCGTAGATGAAATTTATGAATTGAGTAAGATAGATAGGTGGTTTTTGGATAATATCAAGCAGATTGTGGAGATGGAAAACGAAATTCGAAATTCGAAATTAGAAATTAGAAATATCAAAAAGGCGAAGGAGTATGGGTTTAGTGATAGGCAGTTGGCGTATCTATTAGATACGGATGAGGAAGCCATTCGTAACCTGCGAAAGAAATATGGACTGGAGCCGGTTTTTAAGTTAGTTGATACCTGTGCCGCAGAGTTTCCTGCCTATACCCCGTATTACTATTCCACTTATGAAGATGAGAATGAAACCCGACCATCCCAGGGAAAGAAGGTGATGATTCTGGGTGGGGGGCCAAATCGGATTGGTCAGG
>JASEHU010000413.1:435-661 GCA_030018635.1 bacterium | reverse complement strand
ATCCCAACGGCCTTGTTCATAGTTTCGGCTACTCGCGAACTTTGTAGGGGTTGAGCGTAGCGAAACCCCCTACCCAAATGACCGAAACGATGAACATCACTATCCCAACTATTCCAGGTCTTTACCTGGTTTTCAACAGGGTTATTAACAATCTCCCCTGGGAAAAAGTTGCGTAGGAGTAATAGTTGTAGGGGAATAGGGAGTTATTCACAATTTCAGGGAGTTA
>JASEHU010000413.1:0-425 GCA_030018635.1 bacterium | reverse complement strand
ACTCAATAATACTATTATACGAGGGGACGGAGACACGGAGGCACGGAGAAAAACAAATAACTGTAAACTGTAAAATGTAAAATGGATAATGAGAAATTGAAAATTGCAGTATCGGTGCATGGATTATCCATTCTCCATTTGTAACCGTTCACGCCATATACCCAAAAGTAACCACAGATAAACACAGATGAACACAGATAAGCATTGATAATATCCGTGTTTATCATTTATTTCATGCTACTAATTTCCCCTACTACGATTGAGGCTTAAGTAGACATCAAAGGCAACATTTCAGATTTGATGAGTGGTTAGTTCCTTATATTCGAATTTTCCCCTCTATTTAACTCCTGTAGATTAACACAGATAACAGTTTATTCTTTAATCTGTGTTTATCTGTGTTCATCTGTGGTTTCATTGATCCCGTG
>JASEHU010000412.1 GCA_030018635.1 bacterium | reverse complement strand
ATGGTATGACATCCAATCAAAAGGGCTTGGGAAACGATTCAAAAAGTCAGTAACTGATCAGATTAAAAAGATTAAAGAAAATCCAAATTGGTTTCTGAGAGAAACGGATAATATTTACAAGGCATATGTCCCAAAATTTCCATATAAAATTCTCTTTACATCAGAGAAAGATAGAATCGTTATTTGGGCAATTGCTCATATGCACAGAAAACCATGGTACTGGCAGTCAAGACTGAGCTAACCAGGGGGAAATGGGACAGGCTACTTTTCCTGAGCCTGCATAGTTTAGTGAACCAGAAGAAAAAAGACGGCGGAGTGAATCTTTTGCCTAACCAATCAAATCAATGAAGCGGATTCGCTTCGCTCACCGCTTATTTTATCGTTAGCCAATAAAAATAGAGGAGGGAATCATAAATGAAAGTTTTTGTGAGTTTACCGTTCGATTCCTCATTTGATAATATTTATCAAGCAATAGACCATGTCGCAAATGAAAATAAATCGAAGGCATATCGTGTTGATCAAGAACATTTTGCCAAATCAATACCGGATTCTATAGAAAGAGAAATCAGAGAAAGTATTATTTTTATTGCCGATATAACTGGAAACAATCCTAACGTATTAAACGAAATTGGACAGGCTCAAGCATTAGGGCGTGGATTTCGACAGGGGGGCATCTG
>JASEHU010000411.1 GCA_030018635.1 bacterium | reverse complement strand
ATCAGTTGTGAAGTAGGTTAGTTATCAATAGGTTCAAAGTGCAAAGGTTAAGGTTAAGGTTGAGATTGAGGAGCAAACCCCTTAACCTCAATCTTGAGCCTTGAACCTTTTTCAACTGATAACTGATGGATTACTTGTAGAAAATGATTATCCTTGACAAAAGATACCAAAAACGCAATACTTAGAGATTTCCATACTTTATTGAGTAATTACTCATGAATATCCCAAAAAGGAGTTGAATTATGGCTGTAATTGAATTATCAAAGGATGTAATAGGACTTTTTGATTATATTGATGGAAATACAACTACTGAGAAGATTGTCAATTTAATGGATGCTGATTTAACTCAAAAATTACATGAATGCGAAGATGAAATTTATAAATTTGAAGTTAAATATAGAATGTCTTTTGCTGAGTTTAAAGAATCATGGGAAAAAGGGAAAATACCCAATAGATATTCTTATTCAGTTGAAAGGGATTACATGATGTGGGAAGGATTAGAAACTGAGAAGAAGAAATGGCTATCACTTATGAACAGAGTAGGTAGGGAACGAGAAAACTAATGTTATATCATTTTCTCAACCAGATTAGAGATATGGCGAATAAATTTTTCCCTGATGCCAATATTGGCTACAAAATAATTCGACCTGTGCAATCAAGTACCTTATAAACCGCTAAAGCGGTTATTT
>JASEHU010000410.1 GCA_030018635.1 bacterium | reverse complement strand
CTCTAAAGGTACCACTCTGGCGAAGCAAGCCATCGAGAAGCGTAGTCTTTCCATGGTCAATATGGGAAATGATAGCGATATTGCGAATTTTTTTACACATTATTTACTCTAAACTTTTGATTAAACCTTTTTAGCATTAGTATATAGTTTAGAATATTGAATGTATAGTTTTAATTCCCCTGTAATGGTCAAAAATTGGTGGGTAGAAAAAGATAAGGAATAGAGAGAGAGGGAAATATCGGGACGGCTCATTTTCAAAAGTTCTTCCTAATTTCCAATTTCTAATTTCCATTAACCGCAAACTTTCACTTTAAAAGCGAAATATCTATTATTACACTATTCACTATTCACTATTCACTATTCACTATTCACTATTTTCCTATTCCCATTTTGTTATGCCAATCTTGCCTACTTTCTTTCCTCCGCTTCCACCTGTAACTGTGTAGATATAGACACCTGAAGCGATGTTGCTCACATTCCAGCTTTGACCTGCATCTATCGTATCTACAAGCTCTCCAGCGATGTTGTATATCTTGATAACTGCACCATAGCTTACATTGCCAAAGTAGATATAATTTCCACCAAACTTAGCATCGCCCTTCTTGTATGGATTGGGATAGACATAGGCATTGTTGTTGCTCAAGGCAAATGTGAATGTGCCTATTTGAGGCAATAATAATATAGGGATTAGACCAACAGATAGG
>JASEHU010000040.1 GCA_030018635.1 bacterium | reverse complement strand
ATTTGCAATGATAAATTTGCAATGAATAATCCCCCTTTTTATACTTTTTTAGATGTCTCACTATAATTAAGCTATAATAGGACACCACCGAATTTTGTGGTTTATCAAGTCGAAGGTTGCAAATCGTCTTTTAGCTTTTTTACATTTTGGCAGTGGCACTCCTCAGTCATCAGGGCCTTAATCTCCAAAAACCAACGATTGCCTTTTAATACCTTTTCTCCAACCGTAAAATTAACCGGCTCTTTAAATATAGGGCCATCATAGACAAAGCTATGGTATTCACCATCCTCGCCGCAAAGGTCTATATTGCCAAGTGCCTTCAGTTCGGCTACGAATTCTTTATCTATTTGCCTACCAAGCCATTCCTTGCCCAGACGATTAGTATTAGTTGACACGACAATTGTTTTAAACCCGGCATCTATAAATTCGTTTATCAATGCCTCTCTGTCCCCTTTCCAAATGGGTAAAATTGGGGTTATGCCTGTTTCGCTACAGACCCGCTCCACCCAATCTCTATGTACCTGGAGGTCAATATCTCCAAAGATACCCGCCTCAACATCTTCCTTTTTCAACCCTAAAACCACCTTCTTAAATTCCTGTTCATAGGTTTCTCGTGTAGTCTTCCCCTGGACAACAGGGATACATAGTGCCATGCTTTGTGCCCTTAATAATTCTGTGTGAAGCCCATGAGAGCGTGAATAATTACCATCCTCTGCCAGCATGTTTAGAAGATGTGTAATTTCAATCGCTGGATTTTGCAATATCCGATAAACGGATAAAGCACTATCTTTGCCACCACTCCAACAACAAAATGCCTTCATAATAACCTCCTTAAACATGTGATAAGTTTCATATTCTCATCGTGAGAAAGTATGGCAATGCGAATAAACTTGTTATTCAAACCTCTGAAATTGCCGCAATTTCTGATGAGAATACCTTTTATAATCAACCTTTCTGTTAAAATCCGTGAGTTTACCTCCTCATTAGTGATTTTTATTAGCATAAAGTTGGCTACCGATGGATAAGGTTTTAAGCCATCAATTTTAGCCAACTCATTAAAAAGAAAAACTCTTTCCTCCTCAATAACCCTTTGGGTCTCTTTTATATAATCATTGTCGTTGAGGATTATGCCTGCCAGGGATTGGGCAATGGCATTGACACTCCAGGGTGGCTGTGCCGCCTTTAACCTTCCAATTAAATCCTGATGGGCAATTAAATATCCTATCCGCAGGCCCGGTAAGGCAAAAAATTTGGTAAAACTCCGTAAAACTGCCATCCTTTTATTCTCTACTGCCTTCCAGATAAAGGTGTAATCCTTTTCCTCCGGCACAAAATCCATAAATGCTTCATCAATCACCACCAGTGGACAGGATACCCCGTCTAATCTTTTGTTGGTTAAAAGCAGATTACCCGTGGGATTATTAGGGTTAGAGATGAAAAGGATATCGGCAGGTGACGGAAGTGCTACCTCTGTCAGAGGTGCTACCTTCTCTAAAACAGGTAGCTCAAGCGTCCACCTGTTTTCTTCCCTGAGGGCTAAAAACCGCACCTCAGCCTTCACAGACTCTGCCGCCCGCTCAAATTCAGAAAAACTGGGGGCAGGAATTAACACACTTTTGGGCATAAGGGTATGGACGAGCAAATAGATAAGTTGTGTTGAGCCATTACCCACAAGTATATTTTCTTCGTTCACCCCCCAATATTTAGCAATTTTTTTGATTAAGTCATTAGCCTGCGGGTCCGGGTAGTGAAAAATACCTTCATAACCCTGGCTAAACCCGGCTTTGAGCAGTGAACTCCTTAACGGATTTACATTGGCGCTAAAATCAATAACCTCTGTCCCGCATTTCCTTTTAATCTCATAGACATTGCCACCGTGGGCAAACCTTAAATTATCCATTTCATACCTATCCCTATTATAAGCATTAACAAAGAACTGAGCAGGCTGATGACCAATGCCTCATTTATAAGTTGAGGGCTAATCTTTCTCTTTGCCTGACCAATAAACGGTTTTTCAGACAACCTGCCCTGATAAAAACAATCCCCACCCAGCCTTATTCCCAATGCACCAGCCATAGCCGCCTCTGAAATGCCGCTATTGGGTGAAGCGTGTTTTTTACCATCCTTCAACATTGTTTTGAAGGAATGGCTAAATCCCTTCAAAGGGGTAACACCCCTCGTAGAGGTAACACCTCTTGCAGAAGCTACGGCAATCAAAAAGCCACTGATTCGTGCCGGGATAAAATTCGCCACATCATCCAATCTGGCCGAAAACCAACCAAAATGCAGGTATTTTTCATTTTTATAGCCAACCATTGAATCGAGTGTATTTATTGCCTTGTAGGCGATGGCTAATACCGGTCCCCCTAATGTTAAGTAAAATAAAGGGGCAATAATTCCATCATTGGTGCTTTCGGCAATGCTTTCTACTGTGGCCGTGATAATCCCCTCCTCAGGTAATTCCTGGGTATCTCTACCTACGATTTTAGAAAGGTTTCTTCGGGCTGTAGGCAAGGAATCCTTTTCCAATTCTTGCAGAATAGCCTTTGCCTTGACTCGTAAATCCTTGATGGAGAGTGTAGTCCAACCCAAATAGACCCAGACTAAATTCCAGAGATAAGGATGCAAACGGGTTGCGAGTTCTAAAAATAGGTAAGCAAGGCTAATGCTTATTCCTAACACCAGAAAAACCAATATTCCTCCCTTTACCCGTTCAACCCACCAGACACTTTTCCCCCTTAATCTCCCATCCAAAAGGTTGATTAATCTCCCCATCCCCCTCACAGGATGAGGAAACCATTCCGGGTCACCAAAAATTAAATCGGCAATGTAAGAAAAAATTATTAACATCTGTTTTTGATGATTTTCGATTTTGGATTTTCGATTTTGGATTGAGGAATCTTATATCCTTAATCCTCAATCCAAAATTTCCCTGCAATCGAAAATCGAAAACTGAAAATCCAAAATCTAAAATTCCCCCTTCCTTCTATATCCTCTAGGCGTAATCATCCATCTATCCCATATAAATGTCTGGGAATTGCCTATGATAATCGTTGTCTGCATATCAATATCATTATCAAGCATATTTTCAAGGTCTGTAATTGTTATTCTTTCATCCGCTCTCATTGCGGCACTGATTATCCCCACAGGTGTTTCTGGAAGTCTGTATTTTAAAATAATATCCCTTGCCCTATTAATGTGTTCTCTTCTCCCTTTGCTTCTGGGATTGTAAAGGACAATTACAAAATCAGCCATAGAAGATGCCTCAAGTCTTTTTTCTATTAGTTTCCATGATGTCAATCTGTCCGAAAGGCTTATACAGGCAAAATCGTGCATTATTGGCGCACCGAGTCGTGATGCACAGGCGTTTAGAGCAGATATACCGGGAATGACTTCAACGGACAGAAATTCGGAATTTGGAATTTTGAATTCGGTTTGCTCCATGCCCTGTGCTTTAAGCATCTCCAACATCAGCCCGGCCATAGCATATATCCCCGGGTCACCACTACTTATAACAGCAACGCTCTTGCCTTTTGAGGCAAGCTCTATTGCCTTTTTGCACCTTTCCACCTCCTGGGTCATCCCTGTAGAAAAGATATCTTTGTCCTTTATCAATTCTGCTATCAACGAAATGTAAGTATCATATCCAACGATAACATCTGCTTTTCTTATGACATCCTGGGCATAAGGTGTAATGTGTTCAATGCCTCCAGGGCCAGTGCCAACCATGAGAATTCTGCCTCGTGTCTCTGCCTTCTGTCTCCTATCTTCTATCTCCTGGATTCTGACTTCTGACTTCTGTATTCTGTATTCTGCCCTCTGTTCTGCCACGGCGAGGGTCACATTCCCAATCTTTTGTTTTAGAATAAGCAGGTTATCTGCCCCTGATGAAAGAAGGGCGGCCGGCTCAGCCACGGCATTTGCCCCTGCTGCCTTGTGAACAGCCGCTGATTTTAATATCCCCTTGACTTTATTTAACTCATCCGGGGTAAAGGTATTAATCTCCAAATCATATTTTCGGGCAAAGGCAATCAGACCCTCTTCATTGGCTTTTTTATCAATGGTTGCCAGGGAATGAACGGACGAAATCGTGAGATTGTTTTTCCCCAGGGTCTTTCCAACCGCATCTTCTATTTCAACCGCTGATGTTCCGCGATTACATCCAATACCGATAATGAGAGGGTTTGAAGGTTTGAGCGGAAAATCCTTTATCCTTCCCCTGTCCCCTTGACCCATCGCCCATTCGCCCCCTCTATCTTCTCTTGACCCCTTGCCCCCTTGCCCCCTTGCCCCCTTTTTTACCTCCGAAGCTGTTGTAATTACCGCCTGAGCACCCAGAAAGCCTGAAATCTTTCGTGTCTCATCATTTGCACCGCCCTCATGTCCGCTTAACAGGCTAATGACAAAGTTCCCATTCTGACTTAATACCACAACAGCCGGGTCTGTTTTTTTACTCCTTATCAAAGGAGCAATTGTTCGGACAACAATACCGGTTGCCATGATGAAGATAAGGGTTTTATATTCACTCCAGAGTGCAGAGACTGTTTCTGCCTTGAACTTTAGAACAAGGGCATGCTGATAAAGCCATTTAAGCCTTTCGGCAAGGCAAAGGGCGTCGTCGGATATGTAAAATATGGCTGTCTTTCTTTCCGTGCCTTCTGTTTTGTGTTCTATATTATTCCCTGAATCCATGTTTAAAATTTCCATGATAAAGCCTTGATTCCTTTCCTAATGACCCCTCTGATGCCCTTAAAGCCTCTCCGACATAGATCAATGCCGTCTTTTTTATGCCAGCATTCTTTACCAGCTCTGCAATATCCCCCAACACTCCACGGACAACCTTTTGCTCGGTCCAGGTTGCCTTCTCGATAATCACCACAGGCGTATCCTCAGGATAACCCTTTAACAGCTCCTCCCTTACCCTTTCTATCATTCCCACGCTCAAAAAGATAACCATAGTTGCCCTGTGTTTTGCCAGTTCACCAAGTCCCTCTTTTTCCGGCACAGGTGTCCGGCCTTCAATCCTGGTCAATATTACCGTCTGGTTAATCTCCGGTATGGTCAGTTCCTGACCAAGTATGGCGGCACCAGCCATCCATGAGGAAACACCAGGAATTATTTCGTATTCTATCTTCAATTCACGAAGTCTTTCTATTTGCTCAGATATAGCACTGTAAATGGATGTATCGCCTGTATGAAGCCTGACAACCGTTTTCCCTTTATCCACTGAACCTTTAATAATATTTATTATCTCGTCCAGGTTCATCCTTGAGGAATCGAATATTTCTGCCTTTAAGCCGCTAAGAAGTTGAGGGTTGACAAGACTTCCGGCATAAATCACCACATCAGCCTTATCAAGCAACCTTCTGCCTTTGATGGTTATCAATTCAGGGTCGCCGGGACCGGCACCTATGAAATACACCTTGCCTATCATTTTTTTATCACCACCATGGAAAAATAATTGAGGTCTTCTTCACAGACATCACGGATATCCTTAAATATCCTTTCATCATCCATACCCGCTCTTGAGACATAAATCGCTTTGTCCAAAAGGTTTTTGGTAGTGAGAATTTTCAGGATGTTATCGAAGACCTTGTGAACCTTCATTAGCACTACAGTATTAAACATCTCCAGTGTTTCATCCAGAGCATTTATGTAATTTGCAGGGAGTATGGCAATCCTTTCATCCGCAAGACCTAAGGCTATCTTTGCCCTTGAGGCAGCCGCATTTATGGAGGATACCCCAGGGATTATTTCGATATTTATACCAGGGGCAAGTTCAATTAGCCTGTCATAAAGATAGAAGAATGTGCTGTAAATGGTCGGGTCTCCAATGGTGATGAAGGCCACATCCATTCCCTTGTTAAGCCTCATCAAGATACTTTCAACAGTCTCGCTCCATTTTGTGTCAAACTCACATAGATTTTGGATTTTGGATTTTGGATTTTGGATTTCAAGTTTTGTTTCCTGATTACATTTCGTCTTTCTCATCGGAAAATATGCCTCGATAATCTCTTTGTTGTCAAGGTTCAACGCCTTCCTGACAATGGATAAGGCAAGACTTTCGCCTTCTTCCCTGCCTTTTGGGACATAGATGCAGGAGACCTCATTGAGAATTCTGACTGCCTTAAGTGTCAAAAGTTCAGGGTCACCGGGCCCAACGCCTAAACAATAAAGTTTTCCTGTCATTTGGAACTCCTCTCCAGAAGGGTTCAAGGGTAAGATAAAGAATTTTTTCTTTCTTACCCTTGACTCCTTGAACCCTCAAACCCTTCCTGTTATTACAAATACCGGATTCAAGGCACTCATACGCCTTTTATTGGCAATAGTCTTTGACCTTGAGACAAATATCTCAGAGACATGGACATCAAAACCATTATTTTCAAGGCATTGAATCGACTCAGGCAATGTTTCAATCATAGCGGCATTTACAACAACTATTTCAACCTTCGTGTTTGCAATGAGGTTTATTATCTCTGTTAATCTTCCGCCACTGCCTCCTATAAAAACCCTATCAGGAAAGGGGAGAGTATCCAATACATCAGGTGCTTCTCCCTTTATTATCTGGATATTAGATACACAGAATCTAATCATGTTTTCCTTTATATGATTGACTTGCTCCTCATCTTTTTCGATAGCAAATATCTTCAGGTCTGGATACATCCTGGCTGCCTCTATTGATATTGAGCCAGAGCCAGCTCCTATATCCCAGAATATGCCCTTTTGTGGCAGTCTTAATTTATGGATGGTTACTGCCCTTATCTCATCCTTTGTTATCAGCCCGCGAGAATGGATAATCTCATCCTCTGTCAATCCAAAATTCGAGATTCTGACTTCTGACTTCTGACTTCTAACCTCTAACCTCTGAATAATGACTACATTCGGGTCTACAAATAGCATCTCTGCAATTTCTGCCGGTGTTCCCTTTATCACTCTTTCATCGGGATAACCGAGTCTTTCACAAACATACATCCTTATACTGTCATTGTGAGCCGAAGGCGAAGCAATCTCGAAACTTTCTGATATGCTTTTTGCAATGGCAGAGGGATTATTCTCCTTATCAGTAAGGATGGCTATCTTGTTATGCTGCTTGAGCAAAGACGGAATATCATTTATTTCATAAGGTAGTCTTCTCCTCTTCTCAGGGTCGGGGTCTCCATGAAGACTCATTAAGAAGGCATCATCCCACGGCTCTTTTATCTTTGAAAATGCCAATTGAATGCTTGATAAATCAGGGAGCATCTCAACCATATCCTTCCCAAACTCCATTACCACCTTTCTCCCAATTCCAAAGAACATAGGGTCACCAGAGGCAAGGAGAATGATTGTTTTAATTTTGGATTTTTGTTTCGCAAGATTCTTCGAATGTGGATTTTGGATTTTGGATTTTATAAAATCCATTGTCTCAGCCACATTGTCAATCACCTTGATTTTATCCTTAACCACATCATATTCCTCATATCCCTTGAAAACTTCAAAGAGTCTATTGGACGCAAGGATGATAACACTTGAGTTTAAAATAATCTCCCTTGCCTTTTTATCAAGTGGTTTATAGCCAATGCCTATAAGGTAGAATTTATTCATTACTTTCATATCCTTTGTAGTAAGCGTTCAGCCAGAAGCTTAAGCATTCAGCTAAAACTAAAGAAAAATGAGGGGAAAAGCAAACCACATGATTGGATACCTTTTCCATTGTGTTATCCAACTCCTTTAAAACTGATAGCTAACAGTTGAACGCTGAACGCTTACAATAATTCTTTATTGCCGAGTGATGATTCCATCATTCCCCATCCTCCACGCTTTCAAGTTCCTTGCCCATACGGTATTTGATGTCGTAGTTGATGATGAAGTCCAATTCTTCCTGCGTAAAGCCGTAATGCTCTGCAAGGACACAGTCAATCTGGTCGATGATGTAGGGAAATATAGTGGACAGTAACCTATTTTTAATCCACTGATGATTAAATTCTCATCAACTAATTGCGGGAATTCGTTTCATTGCCTTCTGCCCGTCTCAAAATATATGCATCCATAATCCACCCTTTTTCCCTTTTAGCCTCTTTTCTTATCCTTCCAATATCCTCGATTACATCCCTCAGCCTCCCTGAAATCAGGATCTCATCAGCAGTCCCCAGGTATGCACCCCAGTAGATATCGATATCCTCATCCTTAAAATGCTTAAAGGCAGAATAAGAGTCCAGCACTACCGCGATATTTTTGACCTCAGCCGGTGCATATTCTTTCAGTCTTCTACCCGTGGCAATGACAATAGATTCCCCTATCCGGTTCAAGGGGATTTTATGCCTTTGGGCTAATACCTGAACGCTGGTTATTCCTGGTATCTCCTCATACTCAAAATCTACTATCCCAAGTTTCAGGATATGCTGTAAAATCTCTAACTGCCCATCATACAACGATGGGTCACCCCAGATAAGAAAGGCACCATTTTCACCATCCTTCATCTCATGTTCAATCAATTCAAGAATAACCTCTGCCTTTTGCTGTCGCCATGTTTCAACCCCTTTCTTATATGATTTACCACCCTTTTTGCGGTCGCAAATCGCAGCCGTCACAACCCTATAGCTACCTTCCTCCAAATATCTCTCCAATATCTTCTTTCTAATCTCAATAAGTTCCTCACATCCCTCCTTTTCAAGCAGAAAGAAGACATCTACCTTTTTCATAGTGTTTATCGCCTGAACGGTAAGATAATCAGGAGAGCCGGGACCAATTCCAATAAGATATATTTTCTTCATAGATTACCACCTTAACTGAAATTTGATATTGGAAATTAGAAATTGGGCTTGCCTCTTGCCAATTTCCAATTTTAAATTTCTACTTTTAACCCTTCTACTATTTTCAGCAGTGCATTCACAATCGCTACAGCCACCGGACTTCCGCCCTTTCTGCCCAATGATGTTATAAAGGGATACTTCATATGTAAAAGCACCTCTTTTGATTCAATGGCTTTGACAAAACCAACCGGCACACCGATAACAAGCTCCGGCTTAAAATCCGTATTCCTTATCAATTTCATTACCTTATAGAGGGCGCTTGGTGCATTACCGATAGCCACAATGCCGATATTTTCCCTTGCCCCCATTTCAATGGCCACACTTGAGCGGGTTTTTTCAAGTGCGTGAGATTTTTCTTTCACCTCAGATTCGGACAAATAGCAGATAACCTTGCCACCATGTCTTTCAAGAATATCTTTATTTATTCCTGCCTCCACCATTTTAACATCAACGAGGATGTTCATCCCATTTTTTATTGCCCTGAGCCCTGAAAGGACTGCCTCTGGATGGAAACGCATATTTTGGGCAAAGTCAAAATCCCCTGTGGCATGAATAACCCTTTTTACTATCGGCAGCTCCATATCCTTAAACTCTTTTTCTCCCATCTCCTTGGTAATTATCTCAAGACTTTTCTCTTCGATTTCGTCTGGTTTGAGCATTTTAAATGGTTTAACATCATTTTTTAATCTTTCAAGAACAACCCTGGCAATATTTTCATGCACACCGAGGGGTTCGGTAATGGCAAATTCAATACCAGGGTATCTTTTCTGTGCCTCTCCAATTATCTCCGTCAGGTCTTCCTCAAAGTGTCTCCCTTTGTAGAGGAAATAAGGATGTATGATTATTCTTGTGGCAGCTTTTGAAATGCAGGCAGAAACACCTTCAAAGAAATCAGGTTTTTCGAACTGTAAAAACGCAATCTCCACCAGCGGAACATCCCCCATCTCCATGACCATCTGAGCCATTTGTTTAAGAGCCTTATTTGCCGAAGTCAGTCTGCAGCCATGCCCTAAAAGTAATATTGCCTCCATTAATGTTTAATTACCTCTTTCAGAAGGGTTCAAGGGCAAGAGAAAGACTTTTTCTTCCTTATCCTTGAACCCTTAAACCCTTCTTGTATAGCAGTTATTAATCAAAAGTTTCCAAAACGAAATATCGAATGGAATGACCCACTACATTCAAAAGATAAAGAAATTTCGATAAAAGGATGAGAAGTTTTGGTTAATAAGTGCTATATACTTCATTATATAGAAAGGTTATAGTCGTATTCAAGATTTTTCAAGGCCTCTTCCCGAATCAGATATTTGGCCTTATCCTCGGCGATTAATTTAAAGGCGTATTTAATTATTTCTTTGTAAAATTCGCAAAACACCGAAGGCTGATACATATTGCCAAGTGAATGCAGTTCAGCCGGACAGGGTGCGCCGCAGATATTTCTAAACTCGCAAATCTTACATTCATCGATTTTCTCCACAATCCTTGCCCTGATTTTTTTAAATGGTTTAGACTGCATTGCCTTATGAATGGTGCTTTTAAAGATATTCCCGCCTGAGGAGCCATCTAAGCCAATAAACTCACCGCAGGGAATCATCTCACCGGAAGCAGTAATGGTCAGGAAACACCGTCCACCGCCGCAAGGAGAAATATCACACATCAGCCGACGGGCAGTTGGGGCAACTATGGCTAAAATGGTATTGGCAAAATTACCAATAATAATACGGTGGTCAGAAGAGCGAGATAACTCCATAGCCTTCTCTACCGCCTCTATAAAATACCTTGTCATAATGTCCTGCTCCGGTTGTAATTTTCGGGCAGATTTTGCGGTTAGACGGAGTGGATTCAGAAGGACGCAACTAACCCGTTTGGAATGCAAAAATTTCACCAACTCCGGCAGATGACCAACATTAAATTTAGTAATCGTAGCAATTACATTTAATCCTTTGTATCCGTCAAACCATTCAATTGCCTGGACTGCCTGAGCAAAGTTTCCATCACCTTCTCGGCTTAGTCTTTGTTTATTGTTCACCTGGGGGTCATAGGAGTCCAGGGAGATGCCTACACCTACTCGATGTTTTTTTAGAAATTCCACATCTGCCCGCTCAAGCAAAAGGGCATTCGTCTGAAGGCCAAAATAAAATTGTTTGCCAAAATCACTTATTGCCTTAAAGATAATATCCTTAACTAAGAGTGGCTCGCTGGCATGAAATATGATTACCGGCTTTATATTTTTTCTTGACGGGGCAAGCCTCAACGAGGCGCGCCTCTTGAAATAACGAGTTATTTTCTGCAATACAATTTTAAGTTGTTCCTCATTCATCTGCTTGCCGTTTTTTCTGATTTCCGCCGGGACATAACAATAAGGACAATCCGCATTGCATCTGTCTGTAGGGTCGATATAAATCGCCGTCAGATTAGCACTGAACCTAAAATCCTCCATCTGTGTATCTAACCTGTTTCTTACCTTTTTATACAATGATAAAATTTCATCAGGAGGGGAGCAGACCTTCTGCTCTGATAAGGCAATAGACTCACAATCTTGTTTCCGGGTAATTCCCCAGAAGACATTATCCGGGTCAAGGAAAACAAGTTTTCTTTCCGCATTCCCAACAACGAGATTATACGGTATAAGCCTTTCTCCATTCTGAATTTTTTTTGGCATTTTACATCCTCCTGAAAATTTAGTAATCGGATTGATCGGATTAATCAGATTCTTTTAATAGGGACAAGGCATTAGACATTAAAACGGTTATGTCCAATACCCTGACCCTTTGTAGCCCACTCCATAATTTTGTAATCGTTCAGGTGTAACTAAGGGAAAATGGGAAAGTTGGGAAAAAGGGAAAAACAAGTAATTTAAGGAGAAATGGTGAAGAGAAGGGGAAAAGGAGATATTTATTATAATTTCTGATGGTGTCCGTGAATAGCTAACTTGTGTAAAACAAGAGGATAAATTCATTTTA
>JASEHU010000409.1 GCA_030018635.1 bacterium | reverse complement strand
GACTCCTGGATTCTATCATAGATACCCCCAATATCAAATGGAATGACCCATTAGTGACTGGTCTAAATATTTCAAGTTTATTAAAAGGAAGTGAGCAGGTGAGAAAGTGAGATTTACCTGATTTTTAACCTAATCCCATCATTTTTGCCATTCTTTGAGCAACCGTATTTATTACTTCTTCTTCTGGAACAGACTGATTCTTGACGCGTTGAATAGCTTCAGATACATTTGAAGTGCGAATATCAGGGGTGGCAGAAATTACTCTTTTGGCTAATTCTTTTACTCCAATCCGCTCTTGTTGAATCTCTCTTGCCTTAGAAGAAATAGAAACCTTATCCGAAAGAAGGGCATCGTTCTCTATCTCTTGTGATTTAACCCCGTTTATTTCAGAAATTTGTGGTGTTAATGTAATTGGATTTACAATCATTTTAAATACCTCTTCCTGTTTTTATAATCGGCATTTACCTTGAAAAACTTTAGTAAAATATTTGGGGGGTATTGCCTCTTCCCTTCCCCACTAATTACTAATCCATTATTCTGAAACTAAAATTATTTTATCATAGATGTTACTATTTGTCAACAGATTTTTTGGATGTTGTCATTTAAGAATTAAAACTGTGCACTTTTAATTCTTAAATGACACAATGTAATCGCTCAGTGAACGGTGGGGTAGAGATTGGTAGAGATGGGTGGAGATTAGGTAGAGA
>JASEHU010000408.1 GCA_030018635.1 bacterium | reverse complement strand
GAAGTATTCTATGCCTATTTATAGCATTATGCTAAGCAGCTTAATACCGTTTTTAGTAGGGATTATAAGCAGTGTGTACCCCGCCTTAAAGGCAGCCAAGATACCACCAGCAGTGGCGGTGAAGTATGAATAAAAAGATTATTGCTTTTACTGTTAGAGGATAGTGGTTAGTGGTTAGTGGATAGTGGTTAGGGGTTAGGGGTTAGGGGAGGAGATAGTTGGAGGTTGGTGATATGAAAGAGAGTGTTTTAAAAAATAAAAGTTTCAGGTTTGCGGTAAGGATTGTAAGCCTGTACAAGCACCTATGCGACGAAAAAAAGGAGTTTGTCTTGTCGAAACAAATTTTGCGTAGCGGGACTTCAGTTGGAGCAATGATCCGTGAAGCGGAACACTCCGAAAGCAAGGCAGATTTTGTGCATAAAATGGCCATTGCCCAAAAAGAAATAAACGAAACGATTTACTGGCTCGAATTGCTCTGTGAAACCGGATATATTTCAACAAATGAATTTGAAAGTCTAAACGCCGATGCAGTTGAAATCATTAAAATGCTAACCATCAGCATTAAAACGGCAAAACGTAACCACTAACCACTAACCACTATCCCCTAACCACTATCCCCTAACCACTAACAAATCGGATAAAAAACTTCTTGACATTTTCTCCAAATTGTGTTATATTATGTTATATTCAACGGAAGTTCCCCTTCCATATTTCCCCATCATT
>JASEHU010000407.1 GCA_030018635.1 bacterium | reverse complement strand
GGCCCGGTTGGCTGATGCAGAAGAGAGCCATCTGGCCTTGGCTGAAGTGACCGTAGGCTACGATAAAAAATACGGTGGTTTGGTGAGAGAACTGGAAGTCAGAACACCTCAGTTGAGGGATATTGTTAATACCTCTCTCCTGGATAAGACCCTTCAGGAGCTTCAGACCCAGGAGGGAAAGATTGCCCTTCAGAAAGAGTTAGTGGAGAAAATGAACCGGGTTTTGAAGGACGGCCAGCTTGATGCGGTTTATATCCAGTTGGTGATTCAGTAATAGAAGTAGGAAGTAGGAAGTAGGAAGTAGGAAGTGAATAAGATAACTTCTAACTTCTAACTTCTAACTTCTAACTTCTGAATTCAGAATTCTGAATTCTGAATTCTGAATTCTGAAGGGGGAAAGATGGCTGAAGAGGAAGAAGTAACTCAGGAGGAAGAAACATCTGAGGAGGCGGAGGAAGATGAGGAGGGTGAGGAAGAAAAAGCAGAAAAAGGTGAAAAGGAGGTCCAGGAGTATAACTTTCGTAAGCCTGTGAGTGATGAACTTCCGGCTGCAGAACTCAGGAACCTCAAGCCAAGATTTGAAACTTTTGGCCGGATGGTAGGTACGGGTATGACTTCTAACTTCAGAACCGGCGTAACAATGACCATAGATGAACTCACCCAGGTAAAATATGAAGACTTTATTGGCTCCCTTTCTACGCCCCATATTCTGGCTATTCTCAAT
>JASEHU010000406.1 GCA_030018635.1 bacterium | reverse complement strand
TCTTTTTATATCAATTGGTTATTAACTTATCCATTGGCTACTTGCCGATTTCAGGTTAAATTTACTTCCATCTACTGATATAAGTTCTCCTCCAAACATATCTAACTTCTTACAGAATGCTATAAACTTCCCAACTACATTCTTTATCGCTTTCTTATTGTCTTTGCGAAAGTTTGCTATTGTCTTATGATCAGGAGTCAATTTCTTCAAAAGCCACATCAACTCTATATTCCTTTGCGATTCCTTCTCTAATCTTCGAGATGAACGTATCCGATTTAAATACCCATAAATATATAATTTTAGCATATCTTTCGGATTGTACGGTGGCCGTCCACTACTGGCTAACAGGCTATATTTAAACTCGAGAGCTGCTAAATCCAAGCTGTCTACAAATACATCTATAAACTGTACCGGATTATCTTCTGTTATATAATCATCTAACATTGCCGGGAATAAGTTTGCCTGCCTTCTGTGTATACCATGAACATATCCCATCTAACTTGCCTCCTTAGACTATAACTAACATCTTGTCTAACAAGAAGTTATTATATCATAAACAAAAGGAAAAGTCAAGCAAAATGAACATTTATTTCAGGATAAACACGTCAATAAGAAATCATCTCATATAGTATTCTTCATCAACAAAGTTATGCAATTTAGATTAATATCATTGATGAAGCAATTAATTGCCTGTTCTTTATGCCATTATTAATGACTCTGTTGATTTAGTCAATTTTTGCGAGACCATCATACTGCAT
>JASEHU010000405.1 GCA_030018635.1 bacterium | reverse complement strand
CAGTTGGTCTCCTCCCAGATAGGCGTGGGCCTGATCCGGCTCTATGGCATGACGGCCTTTCGCGAGGGGAATGTGATCGACCTCGGGTTTACGCAGCTTCAGGTGGTGGAGGCCTGCAATGGCCTGAGATACCTGCTCCCTCTGACTGTCATGAGCATCCTCATTGTCTATCTGTTCAAGGAGAGGTGGTGGAAGGGGGCGATCGTCATCCTCTCATCCATTCCCATCTCCATCATTACGAACAGCCTGCGGATCGCTTTGACCGGCATGCTTTACGAAGCCTGGGGGGCAAAGGTGGCCGAGGGGTTCTTTCACGGGTTTTCCGGCTGGCTCATCTTCATGATATCTCTGGCCATACTGCTCATTGAAATGTGGGTACTTCGGAAGATCGCACCAAATATAGATGGAAGAGTGAAGAGGGAAGAGGGAAGAGAGAAGAGGGAAGATGGAAGACAAAAACCTGAAACTAAAGATTCTCAACCTGAAACCTCAAACCTAAAACCTCAAACCATAAAAGGCATTTGGGCCTTTCTGAGCCCCCCCCAGTTCGTTGTTGCATTGATTCTTTTAGGAGCAACGCTTGCCTTCTCCCATGGCATAGAGTTTCGCGAGAAGATCCCAGCCAAGAAATCATTCGACCTCTTCCCCTTGCAGATTAAGGAATGGTCCGGGACACGCGAGGCCATGGAGCAGAAGTTTATCGATGAGCTTGATCTGAGCGATTACGTGATCGTCAATTATGCGGATAAAAATGGCAAGCA
>JASEHU010000404.1 GCA_030018635.1 bacterium | reverse complement strand
CCAAGGTAAGGCAGGTATCTCAACAAAAAGGTCTTGCGGATGAATATCTTGTTGAAATTCCTCAAACGATAAGGGTAGAGGAGCCAAAGTTAGAGGTAGTGTTAGAGGCAAAGGATGTTATTGGCAGGGGAACGGAAAGCGTGAGGATGACATTGAAAAATGTGGGTAATATTTCAATAGTTGGGAATTGGAAATTGGAAATTGGAAATTGGAAATTTGGGAAGGGACGATTAGTTTGACTGGGGGACAGACAAAGGTAATTGAAACCGATTACCGATTACCAATCACCAGTTACCAATTACCAGTTGCAACAATTACCTTAAGTTTAACAGGTGTAGCACCTGGTACAGGTGTATCACCTGGTACCGGTGATGTGCATACCGTGACTACTAAGCAGGTGGAGTTTGGCGAGTTGGTGGATTTAGCGGTTAAGGCTGATTTGGTCTATCCTGTTGGGTATCTGGAGGTGCCGTTTGAGGTGGTCAATAGGGGTAAGATGGATAGTGAGTTTGTGGCGACATGGACGATATTAGCCACAGGATTTACCGCACAGATGCAGAGGAACAACCCCCTGCCCCCCTTTATTAAGGGGGAATTTCCTTTGACCCCCTTTGTTAAGGTGGAATCTCTTCCCGCCTGGTGTAAGGCGATGCCGAAGGTAGTGGTCAGTGAGCAGGGGACAGTAGGCAGTAGTCAGGGGACTGGACAAAGTCCGAAATCCGAAACCCAAGTCCTCAATAAATTGAGGACTTCAGAGAGGGAAACCCAAGTCCTCAATAAATTGAGGACTCCAGAGAGGGAAACCCAAGTCCTCA
>JASEHU010000403.1 GCA_030018635.1 bacterium | reverse complement strand
AATGGAAGAAAATAACCGCTTTAGCGGTTTATAAGGTACTTGATTGCACAGGTCGAATAATTTTATGGAAAGAGCTCGCGGGCATTTCTTAGCAGGTCAAGCCGCTTTCTCTCAAAACTCGTTTTGTCAAAATCCGATGTTTGTTTTGCAGGGAGTTTGGCTAACATATCCGTCACTTTAGCTAAAGGTAATCCGACGACATTTGTATAACAGCCATTTATCTTCTCGATAAATTGTGCCCCTCTGCCTTGAATACAAAGTCCACCTGCCTTATCCAAAGGCTCTTTTGTAATCACATAGCCGGCAATTTGAGCCTCGGAAAGTTTCTTCATCGTTACCTCAGTGGTGACATAATCCACCAGGCTCTCTTTTGTAAAGGCATCAATAATGGCTAAGCCGGTAATCACCTTATGGGTAGTGCCGGATAATTCCATCAGCATCCTTTTCGCATCTTCATCGTTTCTCGGCTTCCCAAATATTTTATTGCCCAAAATAACAATTGTATCCGCCCCCAGAATTGTTCCGCTTTTAAATTTTTTGGCCACATTCTCTGCCTTAGCTAAAGCCAATTTGCATATCCACTCTTCAATAGGTATAGCCGAATCCGAATCCCTTAACTCGGATATATCCGGAACCATTACCGTTACATCAAAACCAATCTGTTCTAACAATTTCTTCCGCTGTGGGGAAGAAGAGGCTAAAATTATATGCATGGAAAACTCCTTTTCAGACTAAAGACTAAAGACTAAAGACTAAAGACTAAAGACTAAAGACTGAAGACTAAAGACTGAAGACTGAAGACTAAAGACTGAAGACTGAAGACT
>JASEHU010000402.1:556-829 GCA_030018635.1 bacterium | reverse complement strand
TTATGCAAAAGGCACGCCATTAGGCATTCCAGTGGCCAGAAGAAGATTTAAGACTCAGGATAGGGTCTTACAGAGAAAAGGCTTGCGCCCTTTCTTGTCAAACATCTATCAAGCTGAAATCTTAAACCAGATCTCCTACCTAACCTGGCATAGCCCTATGGCAGCTTGTAGGTATACGGTTTCAGGTACTATTTCACTCTGCTTCCGCAGTACTTTTCACCTTTCCCTCACGGTACTTGTTCACTATCGGTCGAAGAAGATATTTAGCCTTAG
>JASEHU010000402.1:0-546 GCA_030018635.1 bacterium | reverse complement strand
GGTGGTCCTCCCAAATTCAGACAGGGTTTCTCGTGTCCCGTCCTACTCAGGTATCTAAATCAGGAAGTCCATTTTTTCGCTTACAGGGCTATCACCTTTTATAGCTCGTCTTTCCAGTGCAATTCAGCTAAAAAAACAGATCTTTTAACTTCCCGGGTAATACTATACTTTTACCCTATTTAGACCCTACAACCCCACTTATGGAACACAGTATAGGCTATTAACATAAGTGGTTTAGGCTCTTCTAATTTCGCTCGCCGCTACTTTCAGAATCGAGGTTTCTTTCTCTTCCTCAGGTTACTGAGATGTTTCACTTTTCCTGGTCTTCTTCACATACCCTATATATTCAGGTATGGATGCTGAGGCATGACCCTCAGCGGGTTTCCCCATTCGGAGATCTACGGCTCAAAGCCTGCTTGACGGCTCCCCGTAGCTTATCGCAGCCAGCCACGTCCTTCATCGTTCTTCTTCGCCAAGGCATCCACCATATACCCTTATTATCTTGCCTACGCTACCACAGCTTATCCTTCGTTTAGTTGTCAAAGA
>JASEHU010000401.1 GCA_030018635.1 bacterium | reverse complement strand
TTCCATTACAAGGTTTAAAACCTTTACAAGGTTTAAAACCTTTTCGTGCCTTCATCCTTTCGTTATTTCGTGATAAAAATTTCCTTTCAAATTGTCTGTTAATAACGATATATAATAGCACACAGATGACACGGATTTAACGGATTTTCACTGATTATTTATCCGTGTCCATCCGTTTTATCCGTATTAATCCGTGTGCTATTCCAATTTTCGTTATTTCGAGAAAGATTAAGGTTGCACTTTGAATGTAGAAAGTAACTTCCTTTAAATTCTATCTTCAAGGTTTAACCCTGACACTGAACCCCTCTTTAATAATTCCAAAATTTGTTTTACCGTTATAATTTGTATTCCATGATAATATTTAAGATTTCCTAAGTGGGGATCCCCCGTAACCAGATAATCCGCTGCTCCTTCTAATGCACAAGATAAAAACATATTGTCTTTTGGGTCTTCTGATCTTTTTACTTCATATATTCCCAATACCATTGTTGCTTTTCTATAAATGTATCCTATGAAATCTTTAATTTCTTCATCTGTCAATTTATACTTATGTCTTATATGGGGCCGTTCTATTACCTCAATGAATTCATCCATGAGTTGTGAAGATGAGATCAACTCGAACTCATTATTCTTAAAAGCATTCATCAATAAAGCGGGATTCCCCTTTTCACAAATAAAGCTGCTAACGAGAATATTAGTATCAACTACAACCTTCAGGAATTTAGGATATTTTTTCATAACTTTCCTTTCCTGGAGTTTCGTGATTTTTAGTGGGTTGAAATCCTTTAAAAACACAAGGGACAGCAATTATTGTTAGGTTAAGGTTAAACCCTAAGTTACCAA
>JASEHU010000400.1 GCA_030018635.1 bacterium | reverse complement strand
GGCAAGAGAGAAGATATGATTTCGAATTTCTTCCTAATTTCCAATTTCCAATTTCCAATTTCCATTTTTTAACCGCAAGATTTCAAACAAGAGTGAACCATCCCAAATTCCAGTGGAATGGCTTTTAATGGCTGTTCGTATATACTGTGTGTAGGAAATAAAAAGTCTTTTAATTCGTTCATTGGAACAGGCCTATAAATCTCATCCTCTCTCCCTTCAGAAACCATATATTCAAGATATGTCTCTATGGCATTTTTCAACCCCTGGACAGATTCCTTTTTAGTACTCCCACAGGAAGCTATATCTAATTCTACACATAAAGAGGCATACTGATCTTCCTCTTTCTTTACAAGACAAGTCAATGATTGCATTTTCAACCTCCACTTTTTAATCTAACCCAACGGCTCGACATTACTCATCTTCATTATTCTTATCCATTTCCCTTCGAAAACATCTCCTTTATTTCCTTTTTGCCCTTGATTATCTCCGGCAATATCGAGAGTTTTCCCTTCAAAAACATTTCCTGCCCTAATTTTATATCCTGAAAGAGGCTACCGCTCTTTAACTTATAAAGCCCAATCAATTCCAGCTCATGCGCCCTACCCCATCTTTTGATACTATTAAGAAATTGTTGATGAAATATCGTTATATTTGGTTTTTTTGATACCTTTTCCTTCACTGCGAGTGAACGCAGGGTATCCATAAGAAGGGGTATATCTATTTTCATCGGGCATCTGGTAACACAAGTTTGACAGCCTACACAAAGCCAGATAATCGATGAACTCAGCACCTTTTTTTTATCCCCCATTTGAATCAGGCGATTTATCTGATTCGGCTTATAATCCATCCACGAGACTATGGGACAGCCAGAGGTACATTTAAGGCATTGAAGGCATTTACTTACCTTTTGCCGGCTCTTTTCCAAAACATATTGTCCAAACTCTTTACCCATTCGATTACTCCTTAAATTCTTAACAGTGGTAAAAATTATAACACGAAATAATCCCTGTGTCAATAAAATTTTATCATCTGTCATTTAAGAATTAAAAGTGGACACTTTTTGTTAAATTTAAAGTTTAAAAGTGGACACCTCTTAAAGCCCCCAAGATTGGGGGTTT
>JASEHU010000003.1 GCA_030018635.1 bacterium | reverse complement strand
GTTACAACCGTGACGGCAAGAAAGGTAAGTCACAAATCGTCATTGGGCTTTTGTGTGACGAAACAGGAACTCCCCTTTCCATCGAGGTCTTTGAGGGTAACACGCAGGATCAGGCTACCTTTGCTTCCCAGATCAGAAAAGCAGCGCAACGTTTTGGCGGAGGAGAGATTACTTTTGTTGGTGACCGTGGGATGATTAAGAGTAAACAGGTAGAGGATCTGGTTGATCATTATGGATTCCATTACATCACGGCCATCACTAAGCCGCAGATAGAGAAGTTGCTCGCCCAAGAGGTGATTCAGATGAGCCTCTTTGACCAGGAACTTGCTGAAGTCCAGACCGATGAGGGTATTCGCTATGTGCTGCGACGTAATCCCTTTAGGGCTCAAGAAGTTCAGGCATCAAGGGAAGGTAAGTTTCAGTCTTTGCAACTGGAGGTGTCAAAGCAGAATCAGAGGTTAGCAGAACATCCCCGTGCCCGCATGGATGTGTCCTTGCGGAAAGTTCGAGAGCGATGCAAAACATTGAAGCTCTCAGAGTGGGTTACACCATTGAGTTCTGAACGAGAGATATCTCTGACGGTGAATGAGGAGATATTGAGTGAAACAGCCAAACTGGATGGCTGCTATGTACTAAAAACCGATATTAAGAAGGAAATAGTCAGCAAGGAGATAATCCACACTCGCTATAAGGATCTTGCCCTGGTAGAGTGGGCGTTTAGGACGAGCAAGACAGTGGAATTGGAGATGCGGCCTGTTTATGTGCGGTTGGCCAGTCGCACACGCGGGCATGTGTTTGTTATTATGCTGGCTTATCTTATTGTACAGGAATTGGCGAAGCGTTGGTGCAATATGGATTTGACCGTAGAAGAAGGGATCAAGGAACTGACGACGCTATGCGTTACCGAGATATTTGTAAACAAAGGGACTCGATGCAATAAGATTCCGCAACCACGGATGTCTGTGCAGCAGCTTCTGCAAGCAGCACAAGTACGATTACCCACGGTGTTGCCCTGTAAAGGAATCAATGTAGCCACGAGGAAAAAACTAACAAAAAACCGTAAAACTGATTGATTTTCAACGGGTTAAACTACGCTCGCTCTGTTGGTACAAGATGGAACATCCGTTTTAAGAAGATTTGGGACGATAGCTGGTTTTTGTATGTTAAGATTAGGCACGGATACCTTAGGCACATGCTCGGATATTACCGTTAGCATTGGAACAGATACATCTACAACTACGGATAGTCAATCTTATTTTGTATTTGGACATCTTCCAGTAGGAAATTATACCCTTAATTTTAATACCTGGGGTGCTGCGCCAGTTAACTTACCAGGTATCTGTATTACGACCACACAATTTGAAGATACTACTTATATTGGTACAATCAGTTTATTAGCCGGGGATACAAATAACGATGGTAATGTAAATATGACAGATTGGGGTGTGTTTAGACCTGCATGGTGCGAGAAAGCAACTACAACTCATATTAACTGGGAGACATATAAAGAAGGCGATTTTAATCATGATGGCATAGTAGATGCAAAGGATTTTATTGTGTTCAGGATTAATTTTGGAAAACAGCAACAACCAGAAGGTAAGGCAAAGAAATTAACTCCAATGCCAGCTAAGGCTAAAAAGACATCTGCTGAGATAAAGTTATCATTTAATATTGAGACACTTGAAGGAGTGGATAAGAATGACTTGCGTGTAGGGAATATCATCTATCTTAAGGTATGTATTCGTGATGCAAAGGATTTCTTAGGTGGTGAAATACATCTATCATTTAATCCAGATGTATTAGAGGTAGTAAATGCTCCAGTGCCTTCTACTACTTTACATACTTGTAAGATAAATAGAATTCCCCTTGAAAAAGGAGAGATTGGAATTCAAGCCGGGGATTATCTAAAAAGTTTGAAAGGAAACCTATGGGAATTTATGAATAAGGTAGATAATAAAACAGGTAAGATTGATTATGCTGTTGGTGTGTCTGAGCCACAAACAACGGAAGAAGGGGAATTTGCTGTTATTCCATTTAGGATAAAGGCTTGTGGGGTATCTTCTGATGTTAATTTTGATTTTGAAGATGAAGAAAATAGAGAGACAATATTTGTGGCACAGCCTACTACTAAGATAATAGGAGAGCCAGTTGAAGTCCAATCAGAGAAGATAACTATTAAGGTGCCATTGGTATTCAATGACCTCAATAGCACCATTGTCTATCCAAATCCTGTTCGGAAAGGTGAGGTAACCGAAATAACCTTTACCAATCTTCCAAGTCCTGTGCCAATTATGTTAAAAATATTCAATATTGCGGGTGAGTTAGTTTTTGAAGGGGAGAAAACTTCAAGTGGTAATAAAATCACCTGGGATTTACGGAACAAGGATAACGAATATGTATCTTCCGGGATTTACATCTATCTCTTAGAATATCAAGGATTAACTAAGAAGGGTAAGATTGGGGTGATAAAGTAGTCGAAAATTCGGGATGGTTCACTTTAGTTTGAAAGCTTGCGGGTAAAAAAATAGAAATTAGAAATTGGGGGAAATAAATACGATTCTTCTCTCTTTTCCTAATTTCTACTTTCCAATTTCAAATTTCAAGTCGTGAATGACTACAAAAATTGCAAAAGTTCAGGGAATAATACTTTTGACCTTCTACTTCCTTCTTAATCTTCACTTTAGATATTCTAACTCTACCACTTTTCTTTCATTACCCTTGACTAAAACAACTGCCTCCTTAGTAATTCCTGTTACCTGATACCCACTAATTTTATCTCCAATGGTGATTAATTGAGTTTGAGATTCTTGTGAGCTTTTAATTAAGGCATTTGCTCCATCTTCTCCCCAGGTAATTCCTATCAATTGAAAGATTACTTCCTGTTCAACCACTACTGGTTTTTCTTCTTGTATTTTTTTAACTTCAGATGGAAACGAAGGAGTTGGTAATGAAGGGATTGAAATAAATGACCTGAAAATTCTCCCGGAACTTACCTTTTCATAATGAGAAAAAGGGGGTGAAGAGGGTGGGACAGGGGGAGTAGCGGTGGACTCCTTTTTATCCACATCTGTAATTTTATGATTCTTCCCGGAAATTTTATATTCCTGATGTGGCGGAGAAAAAAACAAAATTATACCTACACCTGCATAACCAATAAGGAGGCAAACAATGACAACTAAAACCTTGTTTAAGAAAATAATCTTTTGTTGTTCCATTACTTTTACCTGATTATTTTGGATTTTGGATTTTGGATTGAAGAAATCGAAAATCCAGAATTATATTAAATCGAAAATCGAAAATCGAAAATCCAAAATTTCATAACCCTTCAATCATAAAACTGGAGATAATTATCCCTACCTTTAATTTATTATTCTCCTGAACGAATATATTTAGATAAGGTATCGAATATAATTTATCAGCTGTTTTAATGGCATATAAAAATTTAGTCAAACCTTCCGAATTGGTTTGTCCATTAAGCATAACAAATATCTGCTGATACTTCCCTGTCTTCTTTGCTTTTAGAATGTTTTGGCTGATAATATTAACATTGGTGTTTTTAGATATTGTTTCGAGGTTCCCTAATAACTCACTTGTCGCTATTAATGGAGTTGGACTTACATAGAGGCTATTTTTTATCCTTTTTAACTCATTTTTCAGAATTAAAGTTTTCTGGTGGTATTCATTTTTATTTAAAAGGAGTGCTTGATATTTTTCAAGTTGGACTTGTTTTTGTTGAAGGTTGTTATTTATTTGCCAATACCTTTTTAACAGGGGATTAACCCACCCGAATATGTATAATGTTAATATCACCGCGATAATTATTAACCCAGCAATCGTCTTGTTCTGTTTTCTCATTTTATTACCTGAATAAGGGAAGAAGCACGGAGCATGGAGCATGGAGCATGGAGAAAAGACTCCGTGCTCCATGCTCCATGCTTCCTCCCTACATTTGTACCTGGTTTCCACCTTGACTCTTTGCCTTTTGGATTATTTTTTCAACCTTGTTAATTAATTCTTTTTCGCTCACACCATCATCTGGAGAGGTAACTATACCAATACTTACAGTTACAGGTAACGCCGCACTACCAATAGGAAATCTATATGAACTAGTAAGATTACATATACGCTTACCGACTACTAATGCCTTTTCTTTATCTGTATTAGTCAACACCAGGGCAATTTCATCTCCACCATACCGGACGGCTATATCTATCTTTCGCGCATCTTTTTTGATAATTTCAGCGATTTCAACTAATATTCGATTTCCAACCTGATGTCCATAGATAGTATTGATAGATTTAAAATGGTCGATGTCTATCATTAAAATAGAAAGTGGCTGGTTATGTCTTTGGGCACGAGATATTTCTTCGTTTATCCTATCTTTAAAATAGGTAAAATTATAAAGATTTGTCAACCCATCAATTATTGACAGGTAGGAGATTTTTTCATACAACTGGGCATTGGAGATAGAAATAGCCATTAAATTAGCCGCTATTAAAAGAATCACATATTTAGTCAGGTTTATATTGAATTCTTTTTCTAATTCTTTTATTTCAAGAAGAGCAATGGTCACATTATGTTTTTTTAGAGGAAAACAAAGAAGTACCCCATTTCCATTCCCCTCAATATTAGTGATTTCTTCTTTATGAATATCTCTATCTAAGAAAGGTTCACCGCTTTTTATTACCTCATTCAAAATCTCCTCTTCTATTCCTTCTATTGTTTCATCACAACCTTTAGCCCTTAATGTTTTCAACTCATTTCCTCTGTCTGGGTCTAAGAGAACAAGTCGATAACTTTTAGCCCCTACAAAGTTAATCAACATCTTTTTTTCAATAGCCGCTAAAACATCATCTAATTTATGTGATATAGCTAACTCCGAGCTAAAATCAAATAGGGTTGACAACTGCATCATCTTTTCATTCAATATCTCCTGGTCTCTCTTTATTAATTCCCTTTGTTCAGAAGCAAGTTCATGTTCTTTAACCCTTTCAATGGCGACGGCTACAAGATTAATAAGTTTTTGTAATTCATTTAACTCCTCCTCAGTAATACGAACAGGGGAATCATCATCTATATTGTCGATATGAATAACTCCAAGACATTTTTCTTTTCCTATCAATGGTAAGGTAATCATCGTTTTTATTTTATACCGTTCTGCAAAATCCTCTGCCGGTCCCCTGAATTTATTTGGGTCAGGGTCTGTAATCATCACTGATTTATGGTCTTTAACTATCCAATCATACAAAGGTTCTTCCTTCCTTATCATAAACCATTTGAGTTCTCCAACAGGGATTTTATTAGAAGTTCGTCCAAGCAAATCTCCACTGTGGTCATCAACAAACATTATGGTACACCGTTCCATATTGGTAATAATTGGGAATCGCTCAACCACAAATCGTAGAATATTTTCCAGGTCAATTAATGAAGAAAACAACTTGCTTGTTGTTCCATAAAAAACCGACATTTTACTTATTTCATCCCGAAGTTTCTCTACTATTTTTCCCTTCTCAAGACTATCTTCGGTTAATTTCTTTGTTTGACGGGATAAAAAGATACCCAAAATAACTATTGCCCAAAATAGTGGTAATCTTGTCGCAAATAGATATTGGTAGGTGCTTATATCAATATTTTCTATGTCAAAAAGCATATTGAAAAGATAGGCAGTAGAAACCAATATCCCAAAAAAGATGCAAGGTTGGGTTTTAAATGTAAGAGATGAAAAGATTAAAGGCATAAGATATAATAAATAGAAACTACTTTGAATACCACCTGTGAAATTAACTAAAAACCCAATTAGCCCAATGTCTAATCCACACATAACATGTAATAGATAAGGAAAATCTTCTTTATTCCTTAATAACAATTCATATATCAGGCTGCAAAAAAGCCCTATTCCCACAATGACATAAACAGCATTTTGATTAATTATCTCTACATGTGGCAATTGTATGACTAAAACAACAAAGCTGCTTACTATTAACCGTATTAGAGCGGCAACACGAATTAATTTATCCATATTTTTTATCATTTTTATTCTTCAAACCTCCTTCTCTTGTCTGTGTGAATAATTATTAATTATTATAACATATTTTTATCGAAATTGCAACATTTTTTTGATAGTGGCCAATTCTCATTATGGCAGAAATTGTGTCCAATGTTGAGACATAGGTGGAAAAATGGAGATTAAATTTTGGATTTTGGATTTTTTCAATCGAAAATCGAAAATCCAAAATCGAAAATTTTCCAATTCTCCCTATTCTCCACTTCTCCTTGCTTACACATTTCCATAATGAGAATTGCTGGATAGTGGGTGTAATCCCTCAGTTAACGGTAGGGAGAATTCACGCAGAGGTCGTAGAGAAAAGCAAAAGGAAATCTTAATCTCTGCGAATTCTCCGTAATCTCTGCGTGCTTTGCGTGAAAGAATCTACTTGTATTTTCCCCAAATAACTGACGCATTACCCTACTTCTTAGTTCCTACTTAATTTAAGTGAGGCAAAGTAGTCTTTTAATATCTTTTCGTGGTCAAAGGCAAGGTCTTGTGGTAAATTCCCTTCGGTAAAGATACCTATTTCTTTGGCATCATCACGCGCCATGGGAACACCTGTGGCTTTAGCAATATAAACCGTAGTAATGGTGTGATGTCTGGGGTCTCTTTGCGGGTCCGAGTAGGTATGAAATTGCCTGGTGAGGGTTACATCAAGTGAGGTTTCTTCTTTTGCCTCCCGTCTGGCAGTTTCCTCTAAACTTTCTCCATAATCTACAAATCCACCCGGGATAGCCCAACCATAAGGTGGGTTTTTACGCTTAATCAAAATAATCCCCTTATCTTCAAACTCAATTATTATGTCTGCCGTAGGTATTGGATTGCGAAATTCACACTTATTATCCTTAACCCTTTTATTCTTCATTCATACCTCCAATTCCCAATTCCGGGGACACAATACTTATTTCCAAGTATTCAAGCATTAATTAGTATTGTGTCCCCCGAATATTTAAAAAATGACAACAACCAACCAAAAATTTCAAACATACGCAACTTATTCAGAATATCTTTTGTCATTTTTATACCTCCCATTACTTACGAACAGAAATAAAAGGCTGAAGCCTAAACTCCAACACATGTTAGAAGTTAATAAACATTTTTTAGTTTCAAAAATCCCTGTTGTTACTGGATAAATTATCATAATGCATTAAATTCCTCTACAGTTAACCCTGCCTGTTTAATTATCTTTTTCAAAATACCCATACCAAGCTCCTTATGCTGAGGGATAGATAGTGTATAAGGATAATCTTCTTTAACCATCATTACATGAGAGCCCTTTTGTCTATCTACAGACCAACCCAATCTTTTAAGTTTTTTGACCAGTTCTACACCTGAGCACAGTTTAATCTGGGGATTCATACAGCGACCTCAAACATCTCAACATTTTGTCTTGCTACTTTTTCATTCATTACCTCCAGCCATCCCTCAATAGCCTCCTTGATATTTTCCTTTGCTTCAGCAATAGTTTTACCTTGACTTAAACATCCAGGTAAAGCAGGCACTTCTACTACATAATATCCTGTCTCATCCTTTTCTATAACTGCCCTAAATACCATTTTCAACCAACCTCCTTTTCTCAATTAATTTAGTAGAGTTATAGCACTTATTAACCAAAAATTCACATATTTTTTTGGGGCGAAATTTCTTTATCTTTTGAATATGGCTTGAAATTGGAAATTAGAAATTAGAAATTTGGAGAAAGCGTGAAAATCTGATCTCCCTAATTTCCAATTTCTAATTTCTAATTTCTTTTTTATTTTATGTAAACTTTTGACTAATACCTGCTATAGAATAGGGTCTATAATTAAAAATTTGATATACTCAAATTTACTTTTTATGAGCATATCAGATAAAAATGTAAATGTCAAGTAGATTTTGCCTTCTTTCAGCAATTCTCATTATGGCAGAAATCGTGTCCAATGTTGAGATTAGGTGGAGATAAAGTTGAGATAAAGTGGAGATTTATTGTTTTCTTTACTAATCTCCACCCATCTCTACCCATCTCTACCCCACCGTTCACCTTACTTCACTATAATCCCTGCATAACCAACTACTTGTTGATAATCGCCGGTTGTCTCACCAGAGGTAGTGTATTTGATAAGTTCTGCCTCTTTAGCCCCTAATTCCTTAGCCGCAGATAACATAATTAAAGTCGGAATATACCCACACATAGTAATATGAAGGGTATTAACCTTTTCTAAGAGCATATCTTCGTCTAATTTCAAGATAGCCTCAATGGCTATTTTGTCCTTTCTCTGGGCATCACTTTGAGATTCATAATGCGTCATATCCGATGAGGCAATAAGCACTACTTTTTTTGAGAGATTTTTAAGTCCCTTACCTATCTCAAGCCCTAATTCTTTATAATCAGAAAATTTTGAATGACTTAGACAAATAGGGATGATTTGAAAAGGCTCTTCTTTAAATATCACCTGGAGAAATGGAAGATGCACCTCTATAGAATGTTCATAAAGGTGGGCCAGATGGTCTTCCTCTAAATATTTTGAGGAAGTCAATAATTGATTGGCTAACTGAAAATCAATGGGGATATTTCCTAATGGCGTCTCCCAACTGCCTTTAGTCATAATCGCATAGGGTTTTCCGTAGCCGGTATGATTTGGGCAGAGAATAATAAAGGTTTGAGCGGGTTTTATCCTTGAATAAACTGCCCCAGCGGTAGAGCCTGAATACATATAGCCGGCATGAGGCGCCACCAACCCAAGCACCTCCTCCTTAGTGGCATTGGGGATAAAATATCCCTTGATTTCCTCTTCCAGATGTTCTGGATTAGCCGTATAAAACTGTCCTGCAACTACTGGTTTTCTGACCATTTTTATTTTCCCTCCTTCCTTTTTTTAAAATATCCGTAAGCATTCAGGTGTCAGGTATCAGATTTCAAGGATTAGAGGACAGAAGTCAAAGGTCAGATGACAGATTTTCTGACTTCTGACTTCTGTCTTCTGACTTCTCCCTTGATTGTTGATACCTGACAGCTGATACCTGAATGCTTACAACTATCCATTTACTTAACAACTTACCTTATCCTCAGGAAGATAAGGGGTTTTAATGAAGATAATCCTTATCGGTTCATTGGTATCATTGACAATATCGTGTTTTTCCTTAGGCGAAATTCTAAAGGCATCCCCAATTTTTACTCGATAACTCTGGTCATCGATAATCATTTGAGGAGCTCCGGCAACAAAGAAGAATGTCTCCTCTACCTCCTGATGATAATGAGCACCTAAAGTCTGATTAGGATTAAATCGGATTACCCCCCATTCCATCCTTGGTCCTCTAAAAAGGTACTTTGGCCCACGGTCCCCTCCACGATATTCCTTCTCATTTTCATTTACCTTTTCCATTGAATCCTCCCTCCTATCCCAAATTATGCTCTGTTATTTTGCCATTGTCCATTTTTATGTAATAATTAAACAATGATTGGTCAAGGATTTGTGAATGGCTGATGACGAATATCTGGTCAAATGCCTGCATAATCTCACCTTTAGTCAGAAGATAGATAAGTGCCTGGGAGCGTTCCACATCAAATGAACTTAACGGCTCATCTAAAAATATAAACGAAGGGGAGATACCTCGCTCTTCCGGTAGGGTAGAAATGGCAAAGGCAATCCGTAAGGCTAAAGAAAACTGGTCTTTTGTCCCGCCGCTAAAGATATTCTTGGCACACAAACGCATCGCCCGCTCATCCCAAACTCTGATTTTGTAATCATCCGTAATCTCAGCGTCATGGTATCTATCGCAGGTAAGCAGGGGTAATATCTTTTGCATATTTCTGATAGTATTTGGTAATACCTTTGCTACCATATTGTTTCTGGCATTTGACAGGATTTGTTCGGCATAAGTGCGAATTTTAAGTGCCTGTTCTAAATCTATCACCTCTTTTTCACATGCGGCTACCTCTAAGGTAACATTTTCCAGATGTAGTTCTCTACATAACTTATCCAGATGGGTTTTAAGGTAACCGATTTTAGCCTCCACATCCTCCTTTTGTTTAAGAAGTTCAGCCTCATCCTGTAATCTGACGGAGGTGTATTTTAGTGACTTGACCGCCTTGTGAGAAAATTTTTGAGTCTCCACCTCTAATGCTTTTAGAGTTTTTTCTCTAAGACTAATTTCACCACGATAGGCATCTATTTTGCTTTGCAAATCTTTGAGTTCATGAAACGTAGTTTCTTCCTGAAGCATTTTAATTTCACCCAAAATCTTATTTTTCAGCCGCTCATAATCTTTTAAAGTCAGCCCCCTGGAAATTTGAGTAGTTGAGGCATAGATGGTATTCATCTCTGAGGTAAAATTATTAATGATGCTATTTCTCTCCGCAACCTTTTGCAAAAGTTGGTCTTTTTTACTCGTATCCTGGAAATCCCTTTTCACCTCGGTTTTTAATTTATTATATTCCCCTAATAACCTCTCCCTGTCCAAAACTAAATCTAACCCCTTTACCTTTTGTTGTAATTTCGGCTTGAATTTATTGATTATTTGAATTAGTTTATCTCTACGAAGGACAGCCCTTTCTTTATCCTGGAGAATTTTTGGTTCATTGAGATAGTTCGATTCATTTTTATAATTCTCAATGATACCTTTTGATGAGGCAATAGCACCTTGTAGCCCGGCAATTTCACGGGTGATTTTAGAATAATTCTCCTTTATTTCTTCACTAATAACCCCCTCCAATCCTGCGGATAAATTGGTAATTAAGGTATCTGCCTCATGTATACCTTCTGGTAGAGGTAAGTTTAATTTAAGGAGTTGAGCCTCATACTCAACTAACCTTGTCTCATCTTGTTCCCCCAAGTGGTGCGACTGCTGAACCTTAGTGCTTTGACGCTGACCTTCCAATCGCAAGATTTCATCCTCTAATTCCCTTAGTTTAAGGACAAGCCTATGAATAATATCCCTTGTTTTTTTAATATAGATAACCCCAATACCTACAATAAGTAAAGTAATGAGCCACATAATGAGACCGATAATCCCTGAGCCGCCAAGCAGACTGATAATAACTGAAATTGTTAAGAGCCCCAAGCCGGCAAATAATTTCTTTTTATATAGAGATCGTGCCTTATTTTTTTCTTCTTCCTTTATGGTTTTTTGTGTCTGAATTTCTTTTTCTTTCTGATTAATCACTTCAATCCCCTCCAGGGTATGTTTAGCCCAACGCCAATTTTCTAATGCCTCTTTTTCATTGATTAATTTTAGCCGTTGTCCCAGGACATTTTCTTTATCCATAAGTGAGTTTAGATGTCCTTCTTTTTGTTTTTGTTTTGCCTCCTCTACCGCAATGTTTGATTTTACCTTTTCTACCTGCCCCAGTTCCTTATCTAAGGAGATTATATTTTCTTTTTCAAGTTTAAGGTTATCTTCTAATTTATTGATTCGGGCAAGTCTTTTGCCTAAGATAAGGATGTCGGTAATCAGTTTTTCCTTTGCCGGGATTTTTTCACTTAAGGCATCCAATTCTTCTATTTGTTTTTTAATCGCCTCGATTTCCGTTTCCTGCTCTTTAATCTGGGTAAGATTAAAACCCAATTTTTCAAGGTAGTTTTGTGTTTTCTTTAATTCTTCGAGCCTTTGGACCTTTAATTCTTTCTCCACTTTTTGTGGTTGAAGAAGATTAATAGATTTAACTAATCTTTTTATATTGATTTTTTCATCATCGATTTTTTGGTTGAGTTTAAGAAGATTGATAATTTCTAATTTAAAGTCTGTTTTGTTTTTTTCATCCATAATTTTCGGCAGGTCAATATTTTTCAATTTAGCCCATTCCAATTTTTGTTGTTTGGATTGCAGGTCTTTTTCCTCTTCGCGTTTTACCTTGAATTTGTATTCTAATTCTAAGAGGCGGTCAAGATTAAGTAATTTCATTAATGACTTTTCCCGCTCAGGTTTGGTCAATCCTTCTAACTTTTCCAATTTTTTCTGTTCGACAAAACAACTATTCAGGAGTGCATCCCCATCTAAACCCAATTCTAACATCAATCGTTCATTGACAGGATTGTTTTTAGTTATTTCCTCGTCTCCAATTTCTAATTTCCACTGATTTGACGAATCCCGATTTATAGTCCTGGAGATGGTCAATATTCTCTCCCGAACCTCAACCTGCAGTTCTAAATAGGCATATTTAGAATGATAGTCAATCAAATCAACAAGTGCCCTGCGAGTTCCTGCCTCAGTAACCAATGCCTCACCAAATAGGCCGAAATAAATCGCCTCAAACAAGGTGCTTTTCCCCGATTCATTCAATCCTTCGATAAGGAAACTACCTCGTGCAGGGAAGACAATCTCCAGTTCTTTTAGTTGTTTAAATTTATCTGCGACTAATTTTTTGATTTTAATCATAGGTCTATTTTATTATAAACAAGGTTGGTTGTCAAGAGAAATTTGTCCATAATGGGTTAATTGTCAGTAGGTTCAAGGTTCAAAGTTCAAGGAGTAAAGTCCCTTACTCCTTATTCCTTGAACCCTAAACCCTGTCCTTTAAACCTTAAACCTATTGATAACTGATAAATTAGGGATGGTTCACTTTAGTTTGAAATCTTGCGGTTAAAAGATGGAGTTGAAATTGGAAATGAAATTTGAAATTAGAAATTTGAAATTGGCAAGAGAAAAGATATGATTTTGAATTTCTCCCTAATTTCCAATTTCTAATTTCCAATTTCTGCAAGAAATCATAGTAAAAACGATAAAATGAACCGTCCCATAAATTACGACACACCAATATTTTTGCTTGACAACTTTACTTCTATATGATAATCTTTATTAGAGGCATAGATTAAATTTGATAATGAGTTGTTAAAGGGAGATGATATCTTATGAAAAAATTTAGTAGTTTATTCATTTTACTACTTATCATTGGTTGTAGTAATCCTAAACCTTACATTCCACCTTATGAGTATTCAGAAAATCAATTGGCAAAATTACTTTATGATAGGGCTATAACTTACCGGGAGCAGGGTAATTACGAGTTGGCTATTATTGAATTTCGTCACTTCATTGATTATTACCCTAAAATTTATTATGCAGATGAGGCTCAACTTAATATTGCTAAATGCTATCAGGCATTAGGACAGTTTAACGAGGCGATTAATAATTATCAAATCCTGTCTAAAAAATATAAACAATCTGACCATAAGGTCGAGGCAGTTTATCACATAGGCGAGTGTTACCAGGCATCGGATAAAGTTAAGCAGTCGGCTGAGACATATCTTTCTATCATCAAAAAACATTCTGAGACGAATTGGGCTAAAGCGGCAAAAGAGCAAATACAGGAGTTGACCAATAAATTTCCACAAAGTAAATGGTTAAGGAAACTAAACCGGACAGCGGATAAAATGTATCGCAAAAGTCAAAAGAAATAAGGGAGGTTGAGTAATTAAAAATTATGAATTATTTTCTAATTCCTTAATTTTTAATTCATAATTCATAATTCATAATTCATAACTTTTAATTATACGAGGAGGTTTTTCATTATGGGATTTGAATATCGGGAAGGTGAGTTATATTGCGATGGGTTAAGGATAAAGACAGTAGCTACGGAGGTGCAAACACCATTTTACCTCTATAGCTATGAGACCTTAACCTCGGCTTATGAGTCGTATAAAGAGGCATTTTCTAAAATTGATACCTTGATTTGCTATGCGGCTAAGGCAAATTCTAATCTGGCGATTCTTAATGTCTTAGCCCAAAAAGGCTCAGGCATTGATGTAGTCTCCGGAGGAGAACTTTTCAAGGCATTAAAGGCAGGATTTCCACCACAAAAAATTGTCTTCAATGGTAATGGGAAAACAAGGCAGGAGATTGAATATGCATTAGAAAATGATTTGTTAATGATTAATGTGGATTCAATAAATGAGTTATTGGTCTTAAACCAGATTGCCAACCAAAAAACTAAAAAAGCAAGAATTGCTATTCGGGTTAATCCGGATGTTAACCCAATTACACATCATTACATTGCCACAGGATTAGCTAAAAGTAAATTCGGGGTAAATATTCATGAGGTAAAAGATGTTTATCTTCAAGCCTCAAAATTAGAGAATATAGAAATCAAAGGTATCCATTGCCATGTTGGTTCACAAATCATTCAGGCTAATCTATATGGTGAGGTGTTGCAGAAGGTCATTAAATTAACAGAAGGACTAAGAGAAATAGGGATAAGTATAGAATATATAAATCTTGGCGGTGGATTAGGCATCAGGTATCATGATGAAGATGTGCCGACCATCCAAAGTTTTTCTGAAATGATTCTCCCGCATATGATTAATACAAATTATAAATTAATCTTAGAGCCGGGACGCAGTATTGTTGGTGAAACAGGTATTCTGGTGACTAGGATAAATTATATTAAAAAGGGATTTCATAAGTATTTTGTAGTTGTAGATGCGGCCATGAATGATCTCATCAGACCTGCATTTTATAAATCCTACCATAGAATTCTACCGGTAGTTGAGCATAACATGGAAGATGAAGGACTAACTACGGATATAGTTGGACCTATATGTGAAGATGGAGACTTTTTTGCCCATGAAAGACTTATTCCCAAACCTGAGGAAGGGGATTTACTGGCTATTTTAGATACAGGGGCTTATGGATTTGCGATGTCATCTAATTATAATATGCGTCCAAGAACGGCAGAGGTCATGGTAATTAATGGTAAATACCACATTATTCGAAAAAGAGAATCCTACGAGGATTTAATTAATAAGGAAGTAATTCCTGAAGGATTAGCCTAATCCTAATATTCTCATGGCGGAGAGAGAGGGATTCGAACCCTCGGACGAGTTTCCCCGTCATACGCTTTCCAGGCGTACCTGTTCAGCCACTCCAGCATCTCTCCGTTAAAATTAACAATTAACATCATATCATATTTTTTTACTAAAATCAACAACTTTTATAAAAAAATAGTTGCATTATTGAAAAATATGTAGTAAAATAGAGATTATGGTCAGGACATCTAAAAAAGACAAAGAAGAAAAAGATAAGGATATAGAAAAAGAACTCCATCAGATTATTGAGTTGGTTAACTCGGCTAATCTTGAGGAGTTAGAGATTCGTGAAGGTAAAAAAAGGGTAAGGATTAAAAAGAAGGTAATCAGAGAAAAAGAGAAATTGGTTTCAGAGGAATTTACTCCGGAAATTTCTGAGGAGGTTAAAGAAGATTTTATAGAAACAGACAAATATGAAAAGGTCATTTCCCCTTTAACTGGTATATTTTATCGTGCCCCGGCACTTGATGATGAACCTTATGTCGAGGAAGGAGATGTAATCGAGGCAGGAAAAACCCTGTGTTTAATTGAGGCAATGAAATTATTCAATGAGATTAAATCAGATATGGATGGTAAGATAGTTAAGATAATGGTAAAAAATGGTGAGCAAGTAAAAGAGGGGCAAATCCTGTTTTTATTAGAGTCAAACATTGAAGACATAAAGTAGAATTTATGAAAAGTTCATAAATATGAATATTTTACAGCGAATAAGACAAAAGATAATCGATAGAACATATTATTTATCATCCCATGCAGAAGAAGAGATGTGGGTAGATCATTTAGAGCGTGCTGATATTGAAAATGCTATTCTAAAGGGTCAAATAGAAAAGAAAATGACCCATGATTTACGTGGTACTCGCTATCGTATTGAAGGACCATCATTAGATTTACGGATTATTCATGTTATATGTCGATTTGATGAAAAGAGTGAACTCTTACTTATAACAGTTTATACATTATAAAAGGAGAAGGATAATATGATTTGTGAATTCTGTGGAGGTAATACAGAAAAACATATGGTCACAAAAACTCATTGGTTACATAGTAAGTTATATTTTCTGGAAGATGTGGAATCTGAAGTCTGTCGTGAATGTGGAGAGCGATATTTTCAGGCCAAAGTGCTTGATAAGATTGATACTTTACTTCAGTCCGAGCATAAAGTTGAAAGGCATCTTCAGGTTGAAGTTATAAGGGTGTAAAGAATAAAAAATTTGGGGTAGCAGTATGAAGTTCAAACTTGATGAAAATTTCCCTGACACGAACCCAACAATGATTGAATTAATAGGAGAGAATTATGGCAAATGAAAGAATAACAGAAGATATAGTCAGAAAGCATTTTCACTCTTACCCTGATGAATGCACAATAGAGGAACAAAAATCCTTAAACCCAAAGATTGACAAACTATTGAAAAACGCATCTAAAAAGGGAGGTGGAAAGGGATATCCTGAGTTTATTATTTCGCTAAAAAATAATCCTGATTTCATTATAGTAGTTGAATGTAAGGCAAACATTGTTAGACAGCAAAGTTCTACCTTAGACCAATACGATGAATATGCAGTGGACGGGGCATTATTGTATGCCTCCTTTCTTTCTAAAGAATATGATGTATTAGCCATTGGTGTCAGCGGACAAAACTTAAGAGAGATTAAAGTATCACACTATCTATACTTAAAAGGAGAAAAGAAACCTGTTCGGTATTTTGGCGACAAGTTATTAGATATAGAAAGTTACATCAATGGTTATTTAAAAAGCCCTGAAAAATTCAGACAGGATTATAATACGCTTCGTGATTTTTCAAGGGAGTTGAATGTAGAACTGCACCATCATAAAATACCAGAAAAAGACCGTGCTTTATTAATTAGTAGTATCCTTATAGCATTAGAACATAAGGCATTTCGTAAGGCATACAAGGAATACGAGAAACCAGAGGAACTTGCAAAATTTTTAGTTGAGACTATTTCAAATGTATTACGCGAAGCAGGCTTACTTGAGAAAAACTTAAAAAACCTTGATATTCAATTTAATTTTATCCGCACCGATACATCGTTATCAACTAAACAAGATGTATTACGAAATTTAATAGATACTATTGATGAAAATATAAATAAATTCAGGAAAACACACGAATACTTTGATGTGCTTGGTCAGTTATATATTGAATTTTTACACTATGCAAACAGCGATAAGGGATTAGGTATTGTCCTCACTCCACCCCACATAACAGAATTATTTGCTGAATTGACACAGGTAAATAAAAACAGTATTGTCTATGATAATTGTGTTGGGACAGGTGGATTTTTAATAAGTGCAATGAAAAGAATGATAGAAGACGCAAAAGGCGACCATGAAAAAATTAAAGAAATAAAAAACAATCAATTATTCGGTGTAGAATATCAATCTCATATTTTTGCTTTGACTGTTTCAAATATGTATATCCATCAAGACGGAAAAACAAATATCATAAATGGAAATTGTTTTGATGAGGAAATAATGCGGGTAATTAAAACTAAAAACCCCACAGTAGGTTTTTTAAATCCACCATATAAGGGAGACAAGAAAAAAGATATAGATGAACTTGAATTTGTCTTGAATAATTTAGAGGTATTACAGCCAGGCGGAACTTGTATAGCAATAGTACCTATGCAATGTGCTTTGGCTCAAAAAGGGGAAAAATATGAACTCAAGAAACGACTTTTAGAGAAACATACATTAGAAGCAGTACTATCAATGCCCAATGAATTATTTTTTGATTCTGTTATAGGAGTGGTTACCTGTGTGATGATATTTACTGCACATAAGCCGCATCCAACAAACAAAGAAACCTATTTTGGTTATTATAAAGATGATGGATTCGTAAAACGAAAAACAAAAGGCAGAATAGATGCTTTTGGTAAATGGGAAGGTATCAAAGCAGAATGGGTATCGTCTTATATTAATAAAAAAGTAAAGCCGGGATTCAGTGTAAATAAAGTTATAATTGCTAATGATGAATGGTGTGCTGAATCATATATGGAAACGGATTATGAAAAACTAAATAATTCCTACTTTGAGGAAACCATACTAAATTATTCCTCTTTCTTATTCAAGAATAAACTATCATATAGCGTTTCAAACAAGGCGGTAGATAATAAACCAATTGAATTAGATACAAATAATTGGCAATCTTTTGAGTTAGAAGAGTTATTTAAAATTACAGGTAGCAAAACAACTCCACTTTTAGAATTAGAAGAATATGGAACGGGAAAATATCCGTATGTAACAACACAAGCCACTAATAATGGAGTAGAAGGATTTTATGATTATTATACCGAAGAAGGGAATGTGTTGGCTGTAGATAGTGCTGTTTTGGGTTATTGCAGTTATCAGCCATTACCATTTTCAGCAAGCGACCATGTTGAAAAACTTATACCTAAATTTAGTATGAATAAACATATTGCTTTGTTTGTTTCTACGATAATTAATGCTGAACAATATAGATATAATTACGGCAGAAAATGCTGTCAGGAAAGAATGAGAAAGGCTCACATAAAATTACCGTCTAAAAATGGTGTTCCTGATTTTGAATTTATGGAAAATTATATTAAATCATTGCCATATTCAAGTTCAATATAAAATTTTGTTTGGGGAGTTGTCTAATGGTAGGACGGCAGACTCTGGATCTGTTGGTCAAGGTTCGAATCCTTGCTCCCCAGCCAGAAGAAGTGAAAAGTGAATAGTGAATAGTAAGAAATATCCTATCGTTTTTCACTTTTCACTTTTCACTTTTCACTTATTTCCTGGCGCTATCGTCTAGGGGTCTAGGATACATGGTTCTCAGCCATGGGACCGGGGTTCGAATCCCCGTAGCGCTACCAGCTATACTAAAGAAAGGGTTTGATGGTTTAAGGGTTCGAGGGGTCAAGGGTAAGGAAGAGAACCCCTTTTTCTTTCTTACCCTCAACCCCTTGAACCCTTAAACCCTTTATAAAACAACATGGAATATTTTGAAATCGTTGATATAAATGGTAATATTATTGGTAGTGCATCTCGTGAAGAATGTCATCGTAATCCAACCTTGCTTCATCGGGTCTCACATGTGTTTGTATTTAACTCAAACTACCAACTTTATCTCCAAAAACGCTCCATTCATAAGGATATTCAACCGGGAAAATGGGACACCTCTGTTGGTGGACACCTGAATCCAGGGGAGACTCATGAGCAAGCCGCCTGCCGAGAATTAGCTGAAGAATTAGGGATTACAGGGGTTTTGCCTATCCACCTATACGACTACACCTGGCGTAGCGAGCGTGAGTCTGAATTGGTCAGAACATTCAAAGTGGTATACGACGGCTTGATTAAATTTGATAAAGAGGAAATTGACGAAGGTAGATTCTGGACACTTGAAGAGATTCAATTAGCTATCCCAACTAATATCCTGACACCAAATTTTATTGAGGAATACAATCGATACTTGAACCACCTGGGGTAACCCCAAAACTGTTCGGAATGAATTTTGGTAACACTTTAGTCATCAGAAGTATCTTAATGTAAAATGGATATTGTCCAATGAAAAATGTAAAATGAAGGATGTAGAATCTTTCATTTTCAATTTCTCATTATTCATTTTACATTTTATAGTTAATCTCCTTATACTACTTCGTTTTGGTAAATAGTTACAATAGGTTAAGCAACAATCATTCCGAACACTATTGGGTTTGACCCCTTGCCCTTTTATCCCCATATTATCCCCATAATCTTTTCAGTAGCCCCTAAATTTTCTTTAACTAATTCAAAAGCCGCCTGGTTGGCTTTTGAAAGCGATTCAGGGTGAGTTAGAAGTTGGGTTATCTTCGTGGTCATCTCCCCTGAGGTAGTAATCACAAACCCGGCCTGCCGCTCTACCAATAATTTAGCTTCCTTAGAGTTATCAATCTTTGGACCAAAAAAGACCGCCTTTCCCATAACTGCTGGTTCAAGACAATTATGGACCCCATACCCAAAACTTCCACCAACATAAGCAATATCCCCCAGGGAATAAAGGTTAGCCAATATCCCTATTTTATCCACAATTATCAATTCTGCATGAGCAATCGTCCCAGTCTTTTCTACCTCTGACCATCTAACGTTCTTCATATTTAATTTTGAGGCCATTTTTTCGAGTTGTGCCAATCTCTCAGGGTTAGGCTCATGGGGAACAAGCACCAAAACCAATTCCTTGAATTCACTCCGAAGCTCCTTATATGATGGCAATACTACCTCTTCATCATTGAGCCAGGTGCTCCCGGCAACGATAATCCGAGCTTGCTTGGGGAAAAACCCACTGGATTCAAATCCCTCCTTTTTAACCCTCAGCAATCTTCGATATACCTGGTCATAGCGTGTATCTCCAGCAACCAACACCATGGTTTGGGCATTAACCAATCCCTTAAAAAACGATTCATCCTCTTTTGATATCGCACAAATAGTGTTTATCTGGCTATAGACCTGTTTATAGAATGACCTCGAAAAAGGGGTTGATTTCGATTGAGAAAGACTTCCATCGGCTAATAACATGGGTATTTTCATTCGTTTTGCCTGCCAGACAAAATTAGGCCACAGGTCGTATTTAATAAAAATAAGCAGGACAGGATTAACGAGTTTAAGCATTTTTTTGGCATTTGAGAGGGTATCAAAAGGCAGGTAGGAGATTACATCCGCATCTTTATAATGCTCAATCGCAGGTTCATAGCCGGATGGGGAAAAGAAACTAACCAATATTTTTATGTCCTTTCGTTTTTCCCTTAAGGTGGTAATAATAGGTTTAGCCTGCTCAAATTCCCCCATCGAGCTGATATGAAACCAAACCCATTTTCCTGGTGTCAGTTCCTTTTTTAACTTTAGCCATAACCCTTTTCTGCCCTTAATTCCTTTCCGTATCTTCTCATTAAGCATAAATCCCACAAACATAATAGAATAAAGCAAAATCAACCCAAGTGTATTATAGATGATTTGCCAGAAAAGATTCATTTAAAAACCTCCCGGAAATCAATTATTAATTACAGTGATTCAGACACTGGACATTAGACATTAGACATCAGACATCAGACATCAAACTTTTCTATGGAGGAAATTAGTCCCTGAAGTGTCTTTTCCTAAGTCTGATGTCTGTTAGGACATATTGAATGTAGAATATTGAATGTAGAATGTAGAATTATGAAGTTTTAGTATTTTCCCTGTTTTTCTTCGACATTCTACATTCAATATTCTACATTCTACATTTTAACTGTATTCTCGTAAGATTAAAATGACTTTTCACACAGTCTGTTGTCTGAATCACATCGTCTCCTTAACCCACTCAAGACAAACATCCTTGAACCTTTACTTCGGATTTTAATCCAATTATATTCTCAGCAATTTGCAAGGCATTAAGAGCTGCACCTTTTCTTAGTTGATCCCCAGCAATTAATAAATGAAAACCACAATCAGAAGAAGATAAATCCTTCCTTACTCTTCCAACCAACACTAAATTTTGATATGATGCTTTTAGAGAACTGGGGAAATCATTATTAGCAGGATCATTTATGATTTTTACTCCGGAAGTATTTTTCAACACATCAAGAATTTCTTCAACGCTACATTTTTCTTTAACCTCAATATTCACAGATTCCACATGAGCACGTAACACAGGCACTCTGATACAAGTTGCTGAAATTTTGAGATCAGGATATGAAAATATCTTCTTTACTTCTATAATTACTTTTTGTTCTTCGCCATTAAATCCATTTTCACCAACAGCACTATTATGCGATTGCACATTAAAAAGAATTTGTTCTGGAAACACATTTATAGACAATGGTTCGTTTTTGCTATATTGTACAACTTGATTTTCAAGTTCTTGCATTGCTTCTTGTCCTGCGCCACTAACTGCCTGATAAGTAGAAACAATTACTCTTTCAATACCAAAAGATTTATGAATAGGCCATAATGCAACTGCTAAAATAATAGCAGTGCAATTTGGATTAGCAATAATTCTTGTCCCAGATTCTATTTTGTGACCATTTATCTCTGGTATAACTAAAGGAATATTTTGCTCATATCTAAAAGCTGAAGAATTATCTATAAATATACTCGAAAAATCCTTTAATATCTCGGCTGTCTTTTTCCCGATTTCATTACTAGCACAACCAAAGACAAAATCACAGTGAGCCAAGCTTTTTCTATTAATAACTTCTATAGGATATAACCTTTCTCTAAAATCAATACTTTTACCAATTGACTTTTCTGATGCAAATAATTTCAAATTCTTTAGCGGAAAGTTTCTTTCTTCAATCAGCAACAACAGTTCTCTTCCAACAACTCCTGTTGCACCCACTATCCCTACATTATACTTACACATACAACTAACCTCCTCGTAGTATAAGAATCTTTTCAATACTTTAAAACATTTATATAAAATTCAGTAGAACATCTCACTCTTTAAATGAGAATGAATGCTAGAGAGGATGTTCCAGATGAGAGCTGCATTATTCTCGTCATTATTTGGTGTCAATGAGTTGTGTTTGAATAAGCTACTTTATGCTCGTGGTTACACAATAATATTCTTTGCCAAGTAAAAACTTACATAATTTGCATTTTATCATATTTCAATGGTAAATGTCAAGAAAAAATGAGCCTAATGTGAAGACTTTAAGTCTACATACTTAAGAACAAAAATATACTAAATCGCTTGTTGCAAAAAGCGTTAGTCTGCTTACCCGTATAGAACATCCGCTATAAAACGATATCTTATCGCTTAAATAACCTGTCAGAAAGTTCACTTTATATTTGTGATTTCTTTAAGTAAAGATAATGTCGCCTCAATACCATTTTTTCGCCATTCTGGATCAGCAGGATAAAAAATATCTCGCATCTTTTCGACCTGTGCAATCAAAAAAATCAAACTGCCAACTTCAACTCCAAGTTATTT
>JASEHU010000039.1 GCA_030018635.1 bacterium | reverse complement strand
TAATTCTCATTATGAAAATGTGTCCGCAATGAGAAGTGGAGAATAGGAAGAATTGGAGAGATTAGGGGGGAGATTAAGTGGAGTAACAATGAGAATATTATTAATCAATCCCCCGGCAGAAAATACATTAAAAGGAAATAATCCTTCTATAATCGATGAAGAACGAGGGTATAATCCCCCCTTAGGATTACTCTACATAGCCGGCTATCTGGAAAAATGTTCCCATCATCAGGTAGAGGTGTTGGATACACAGGTAGAGGAAATGGGTTATGAGGGATTAGCGACTCGAATTGGTGAGGTGAAACCTGATGTTGTCGGTATTACCGCCATGACCTTTACCTTGCTCGATGTGCTTAAAACCGCTAAACTTGCGAAAAATATCTCTTCGGAAATCAAGGTTGTCTTAGGTGGTCCGCATGTGTATATTTATCCCTCGGAAACAATTTCCCTGCCGGAGATAGATTTTTTAGTTTTGGGCGAGGGAGAGGTTACCTTTGCAGAATTAGTGGATAATATCCACGCAGTAGAAAAATTAAAGGATATTGCCGGGTTAGTCTTTAAATCCAACGGCAAGATAATCAATACCGGCCTGCGGGATTTTATCACTAATTTAGATGACTTACCCCATCCGGCAAGACACTTGGTCCCCTACAAAAAATACTCCTCCCTGATTGCCAGACGAAAGCCTATAACGACAATGATTACCAGTCGGGGTTGTCCTTACGCATGCGCCTTTTGCTCCAGACCCCATCTTGGAAAGCGATTCAGGGCTCACTCGGCTGAATATGTAGTTGCTGAGATGGAGGAATGCACCAAACTCGGCATTAATGAATTTTTAGTCTATGACGATACCTTTTCTGTTGACCGCCAGCGGGTATTGAATATCTGCGATGAAATCCTGACTAAAAAATTAGATATTGGCTGGGATATTCGGGCAAGAGTAGATACGATTGATGAAGAGATGCTCAAAAGGTTAAAACAGGCTCATTGTGAAAGAATCCATTATGGTGTTGAGGCGGGAACCGAGAAGATACTTAAGGTTTTAAGTAAGGGAATTACACTTGATAAGGCAAAGGCGGCTTTTCAAATGACTAAAAAGGCAGGTATCTCTACCTTAGCTTACTTTATGATTGGCTCACCTTCAGAGACTAAAGAGGATATTTTACAAACCATCAAATTTGCCAAAGACCTGAATCCTGACTTTGTCCACATAACTATCACTACCCCATTTCCGGCAACAGCTATTTACAAAAGGGGGCTTGAGGAAGGAATTATAAAAAACGATTACTGGCAACAATTTGCTCAAAATCCCACACCGGATTTTCAACCTCATTATTGGGAGGAAAACCTGACCCAAACCGAATTACTCGAACTAATCGATTATGCCTATAAAGGCTTTTATACTCGCCCAACTTATATCATAAAAGAGTTACTTAAGGTCAGGTCATTTGGAGAATTTAAAAGAAAGATGAAGGCAGGATTAAAGGTAGCCGGGAATAGACCAATAACCACCTGTTCTTTGCCTCCTAAATCCTGATGGAGACTAACTCACTATCTTTAATCGGTGAAACGGACAATATCTTTTTACCTGGTGTGGTTGCTCCCCAGTATTCAACCGCAACCATATCCTCTTCCTTTGCCTTTGAATATCTTGCGGTGAGCCGAGCGGTTAGCTCTAAATGTTCCTGAGTTACCTTCCCCCCCTTTCCGCGAAGGATAGTAATTGGCCCTGGAAAATTTACTACCTTGAAAAGGATATCGTCCACCTGGGCCAACAGGTTTAAAACCTGCAGGTTTAAAACCTGGAATTCGAGCAACTTTTTATTCTCTTCGTCATTTCTGCCCACAATTATTTTAGTCGTTGGCGATAATCGAAAGTGCCGACCGATGGTTAAGAGTTGAATATCGTTAAGAGAGGTATCGTCTTTAAGGCAGGTAAAGAGGTCTTTAAGTTTCCTCGAAAAGATAGGGTCGGTCAATAAACAACCGCCGGCAGGGGTTTCATAAGTAGTAATTCCAAATTCTTTAGCTAAAGCCATCTGTGGTTTCCTGGAACGTCCTTGAATATTCAATAATTTCTCACGGTTCACCCACCCTTTTTCTTCGGCAATGGTTGCAGGCAGGAGTTTTGCCGATAGTGGTCTTAAAAGAAGCCCTTTTAAGTCAGAATCCCGCTCGATTATCCAGAGGGCATCTTTTTTCTGAGACTTTGGCCGTTCACCTAACACCTCACCTGTGGCTATAAATTCTGCACCTACTTGTGCCATATACTCTTTGGCCCTTTTGAGCATAAATATTTTACAATCAATGCATGGATTCATATTTTTGCCATAGCCATATTTAGGCAACTTGACTATTTCAAGGTATTCCTCACCCAGATGAATTATTTTCAAAGGGATGTTAAGTTCTTTAGCCCCTTCAATTGATGGATTAGTAAAAGGGGTGGTAAAGGTTATACCAACAACCTCTATCCCTTGCTCTACTAAAAGTTTAACCGCTAATGTAGAATCTAACCCACCGGAAAAAAGCACTAATGCCTTTGTGTTGTCCATATTTTTCCTCTTGTCAGAAGTCAGAAGTCAGAAGTTAGAAGGGAGAAGGGAGAAGGGAGAAGGGAGAAAAACCCCTCTAACTTCTAACTTCCAACTTCCAACTTCTAACTTCTAACTTCTAACTTCTAACTTCTAACTTCTAACTTCTAACTTCCCCTATTGTATAAAATAAAGACTAAATTGTCAATAAATATTCGAGAGATTAAAATTTTACTTGCCTTTTTTTGTTAGATATGATAAAATACTTCATTGTGGTTGAAAATTTCAACACCATAAAAAAAATTGCCTACGCAAGTAGTATTGGCTTAGTGCTTGTTATCTCTACCTTTATTGGTTTAGGGATAGGCTATTTTTTAGATACACGATTTGGAACAACACCATGGATTACTATCGGGGGACTATTATTTGGCATCATAGCTGGATTTTATAATGGCTATGAGATGATAAGGAAAATCATTAGAGATTAAGCATAAATTAAGAGAGGATTTTTATGAATGACTGTGATGATATTCGAGAGCAATCTTTACATATCGCTCGGGAGATTGCAGATAGGTTAAAGGTTAGCATGCCCAATTTTAAGATGCGACTTTATGGTTCCTATGCTCGTGGTGAAGCAACGGAAGATAGTGATATTGATATTTATATTGAAGTTCCTCAAAGATATTTTTCGCAGAAACTTAAACAGATTGTAAGTGATATTGCATGGGAAATCGGTTTTATGAACAATAAGATTATCCAAACCATTTTGTATTCAGATGACCAGGTCTGGAACACACCTCGCCGGGCATCGCCATTTATTCATGCTATAATGAAAGAGGGAATTCCAATATGAAACAAGAAGATCGAGATGCCCTTATTCAGCATCGCATGAAAAATGCTTATGATACATTGGAACAAGCTAAAGCTCTCTATAATATCAATCAATATTTAGGGGTAGTAAATAGAGCGTATTATTCTATGTTCTATGCTTCTATAGCTATCCTGCTGACCAAAGGCTTAGGTAGTTCCAAACACAAAGGGGTATTATCTTTGTTCGACAAAGAATTTGTAAAGCTAAATGAAGTAGATGTGAAGTGGAGTAAAATTCTACATCACGGCTTTGAACGAAGAAATTCGAGTGATTACGATGATTGGGTTAGTGTGGAAAAAGAAGAGCCGATGAATTACTTAGGAATGCCAGAAGTTTTGTACAATGGGCACAAAAGTGGTTGGAAGAAAAAGGATATATCTGCAAGATGCATAGGACGAAAAGACATTGAGAAAAAAACTATCACAATGATTGCAGAAAGTGAAGAATTCTGTGGATAGTGGCATCTAATGAAAGAAATTACCTTATCTCAAATTACTAAAACGGCATGGATACTTATAGCCATGGTTTTTTTAATCTCTCTATTAACTCGAAATTTATCAATAATCTCAGGCATAGGAGTTGGGTCTTTACTTGGATGGCTAAATTTCAAAGGATTGATTATAACTACTCAAAGAGGTTTTAGAAGTAGCCGACCAAAGTTATATATTCAGTTCAGTTATTTAGTGAGATTAACCATTCTGGGACTAATATTAATCATAATTTTGCAGATAAAAGCAATTAATTTTATCGCGGTGATTATGGGTTTATCAATAATCATGTTGGCTATTTTGGTAGAAGGGATAAGAGGTAGATACTGATATTACAGGAATATACCTTCAAAGAACCAAAACTTGCCGCAGTGATGAGGGATGTAACCATGGAGAACAAAGACTCTGAATAAGGAGAAGATAAAATGGCTATTGAGACATTACCAGTTAGCGAAGCAAGAAATAGATTACCTCAGATGATAAAAGATGTAGATAGATTTCAAGAAAGATTTATAATTACTCAGAATGGAAGACCCAAAGCAGTAATGATAGGTCTTGAGGAATATGAAGAGTGGATTGAAACTCTATTTATCCTTTCGGACAAAGAGGCGATGGAAGATATTAAAAAAGGGTTTAAGGATTTAGAATCTGGCAAAACTAAAACCTTTGAGGAGATATTTGGAGAACCTCTAACAACAAATGTAAAAATATCTTATGCGGCAGAAAAAACAATTAAAGAATCTTGATAAAAAGAAAGAAGATAGACTCAAAGAGGCAATTAAATTCATTGCCCAAAATCCTTCTAAAGGAAAGAAGCTTAAAGGAGAATTAAAAGGTGTTCGGTCATATCGAGTGGGAAAGTATAGAATAATTTATCGAATAACAGAAGAAGAAATAGATATAGTTTCAATTGTTCATCGAAAAGATGCATATTGAAACAAAGAGGAAGAAAGTAGAGAAAAAGAACTGTTTGCTTATCACTCTCTACTTTCTAACTCTCTACTTTAATTTAAAAGGAGTAAAGGATAAACAAAATGGAGGCAGAGGCACCTTTTTTATTGCAATTTTTAGTTAACTGGCTAAATCCAATTTTAGGAAAATGGATACCGATTAATGCGACTATTGTTATGACCTGGTTAATTTCCATAGGCATAATTGTCTTTGCAATGGTAGGTTGCTTTTCTTTAAAAATGATTCCTAAAGGGGCACAAAACCTATTAGAGATTCTGATTGAGCAGATTCTTCAGTTAATGGAAGGGATGATTGGGCATAAAAAGGCGAAATTCTTCCTGCCACTTATGGGGACATTAGCCTTGTTTATCTTAGTCTCTAACCTGATTGGACTTGTTCCCGGCTTAAAAGCCCCTACCGGTGATTTGAATACGACGATTGCCTTAGCCTTGATTGTCTTTATCCTGACCCACTTCTTTGGCATAAAGGAAAAAGGACTCATTGGCTATCTGAAACATTTCGTTGGTCCTATCTGGTGGTTGGCTCCATTAATGGTGCCTATCCATTTCATTGGAGAACTGGCTAAACCATTTTCTTTATCTATCCGATTATTTGCCAATATGATGTCAAAACATATGGCATTGGGTTGTCTGGCATTGTTGATTATTATCTTCTCAAAAAATGCAATTTTATTCGCTCAAACCTTGTTTATACCTTTATTTTTACCACCGGTAATTATGATGTTAGGGGTACTTACCTGCCTTATTCAAACATTTGTATTTGTCTTCTTAGCTATAGTCTATATATCAATTGCTATGGAGGAAGAAGAGCATTAAGAATTTTGGATTTGGGTAATTTTGGATTTTGGATTTTCGATTAAAGAAATCCAAAATCCAAAATCCAAAATCCAAAATTAAGAAAGGAGGATTTAAATTATGGAAGGCGCAGTATGGTATTTTGCTCTATCGGTCTTAGCCGCAGGGGTAGGGATAGGGATTGCGACAATCGGTCCTGGGATAGCACAGGGGATTGCGACCAGTAAGGCAGTAGAAGGGGTGGCCAGACAACCGGAGGCATCAGGTAAAATCATGACGATACTTATCCTCGGATTAGCCTTTATAGAGTCGTTAGTTCTCTACGCCCTGGTTGTTGCCTTGATTATCCTATTTGGCAATCCAGCCTTAACGCATATCGTTGGGCACTAAAATCGTGTCCGTTATCCGTATCTCGTGTCCGTTTAGTGCCTACGCCGAAAGAAGTGGAACTTTGGTAATCGGTAACCAGTGATCGGTAATCGGTAATTATTTGATTTGTCTTCTTTCACCGATTACTGATCACCGATAACCGAACACCTTATAGTTCATTCGGGTAAATAATTGCAATCCATCAATTGAGGAGAGACAGAGCAGTAGGCTCTAAAATGGATTGGCTTGAAGAATATGGAAATAAAAACAAAACTTGATAATCATGATTTACATCCCCATATAAAAGCTCGTATGCTCCAGCGTGGGGTTACAAAAGAAGAGATAGAAACGACTTTAACTAAGGGATGGGATACTGATGATGTTAAACCTAACACTTTTGGGAAAATGTTTGTTTTTTCCTATAATGGTGAATGGGAAGGGAGATTTTTTGAAGAGAAGGAAGTTAGAGTTTACTACAAGTTTATTAATGGTGAGTTTGTCTTACTCTCTGCAAAGGCAAGATATGGTAAAGATTTTTCAAGAGGGGGTAATATAAAGTGAAAATAGAATATGATCCGACAAGAGATCTACTTTATGTCTATTTTGCAGAATCGACAAAAAAAGTTGCAGAAACAAGGACAATTATGCCGGGTGTTTATGCCGATTTTAGTCGTGAAGGGAAAATTATGGGGATAGAAGTGATTGATGCATCTGATGTAATCGGTAAAGAGATAAAGTTTAAGTTACCCGAGTTTGTTCATTCTACTGCAACAGTTTGATACTAAAGAGTCCAATAATAAAACTATCCCTTGTGAAAATATTTGAAGGAGGAAAAATTATGGAAGGTCATGGTGGAGTTATCAGTATCAGCTGGCAAATATTATTAGTAGAATTAGTCAGCTTTTTGATATTACTATTTGTCCTGGGGAAATTTTTATTTAAACCCATTACTAAATTATTAGAAAATCGCACCAATCAAATCAAAAACACATTCGAGACGATAGAGACTGAAAAACAAGATATAGAGAAGATAAAACAAGATTATCAAAATCAACTGAATGAGTTAAACAAAAAAGCGGGGGAAATAATTCAAGAGGCAACCAAGGAGGGGGACATCCAGCGTCAGAAGATAATTGATCAGTCCCAAAAAGAGGCTAATAAACTTGTAGAAAGGGCAACAGCAGTTATTGAGAAAGAGAAGGAAAAGGCTATCCTTGAACTAAAAAACCAGACGGCAGACCTTTCTATTTTAGCGGCTTCAAAAATCCTGGGGAGCTCAATTGATGAATCTATGGCTTACCAGTTAGTAGATGAGTTTATCGAAGGAATGGATAAGGAGACATTACATTAATGAAAAAGATTAATGTCGTTGCCACAAAATATGCTGAGGCATTAATTAAAATAGCCAAACCTCAAAATAGGCTTGATAACCTTGCCGAAGAATTGAAGGTGGTGGTGGAGACCGTTTTATCAAATGAAAGATTGACGAAGATACTTCGGCATCCCTCTCCTGACCACAAGGACAAAGAGGCATTATTAAAGGAGGCTATCAGTAATTATCCGTTATCTGAGACAACGCTAAATCTCCTTCTGCTTTTACTTAAAAAAGACAGGCTTACCCTACTCGAAGGTATCTTTTTAAGATATACTAAACTTGTTGATACCTTGCAAAATAGATGCCAGGTGGATGTCATTTCATCGATTCCACTTGAATTTGCCCAGGAGGAAAGATTAAGAGCAAAGTTAGCCGATATTTTGCAGGCTAAAATAAAATTAAATGTCAAAATTAATCCTAAAATTTTAGGAGGACTTGTTTTACATATAGGCGATAAAATAATCGATGGCTCTATTATCAAACGGTTATTTATGCTCCGCAAGGAGTTGATATGAAAGAAACCACAGCCTCAAAAAAAGAGAAAACAGGTGGACAAATGACAAGAAAAGATAAATTTTATAAGGTTGTTGAAAGTAACAGAAAATATTTGAGAGAACTTGGAGTTATATCTATTGGTATTTTTGGGTCAGTTGTGAGAAGGGAAGATTCAAAATATAGCGATTATGATATTCTTGTAGAATTTAGAAAAGAAAAAAAGTCTTTTCGGGCTTTTATGTCTTTGTGCGATTTTTTTGAAAATTGTTTAGGGAAAAATTATGAGCTCATTACTAAGGAAAGCCTCAGCCCTTATATTGGTCCCCATATATTAAAGGAAATAGAAAATGTCAAAATTGCCTCTTGAATATTTAAAACATATACTCGAAGAAACTGGATTTATTATAAATGAACTTAACAAAATTTCCGAAGATGACTTTTATATTAATCCTATTTTAAAAAGGGCATTTGTTAGGAGTTTAGAAATTATTGGTGAAGCAACAAAAAACATTTCAGAAGATTTTAGAGAAAAGTATAGCCATGTAGATTGGAAAAATATGGCACGAATGAGGGATAAGTTGATTCATCACTATTTTGGCATAGATTATTCTATAGTTTGGGATGTCGCAAAAAATGAAATTCCAGGCTTACATAGTAAAATACTTGAAATTATCCAAAGCGAAGGACTGAATAAAAACTAACAAGAAAAAAGGAAACGAAGGAGGATTTTAAAATGCCAGAAATAAAGGCGGCTGAAATTAGTTCTGTAATTCGTGACAAGATTACCCGCTATGAAAAGGCGTTAGAGGTAGAGGAAGTAGGCACGGTCATCCAGGTAGGTGATGGGATAGCCAGAATATACGGTCTTGAAAATGCCATGGCCGGGGAATTAGTAGAGTTTCCGGAGGCAGGGATATCGGGCATGGTATTAAATCTTGAGGAAGATTCTGTTGGTGTAGTCATCTTTGGTGCGGATATTAATATCAAGGAAGGATACACGGCTAAATTGACCGGTCGGGCAGTAGAGGTTCCGGTAGGTGAGGAATTGTTAGGTCGGGTGGTAAATGCACTGGGCGAACCTATTGATGAAAAAGGACCAATCAAGACAAAACATTTCCGGGCAATCGAAACACGGGCACCTGGGGTGACTGACCGTGTGCCGGTAAAAGAACCATTACAAACAGGTCTAAAGGCAATAGATGCTATGATTCCAATAGGCCGGGGTCAGCGAGAATTAATTATAAGTGACCGCCAATTAGGTAAAACAGCAATTCTGGTTGATACGATGATAAATCAAAGGGATACAGATGTCTATTCTATTTATGTGGCTATAGGGCAAAAGCAATCAACTGTAGCCCAGATAGTTAAAATCTTAGAAGACTATGGTGTTCTGCATAAAACCATTATTGTCTCAGCTACAGCAAATGTGCCGGTGCCATTACAGTATATTGCCCCTTATGCCGGTTGTGCTATGGGTGAATATTTTCGGGATACAGGAAGGCATTCCCTGGTTATTTATGATGACTTATCCAAACATGCCATTGCTTATCGTCAGATGTCGCTTTTGCTTCGAAGACCACCCGGCCGAGAGGCATTCCCAGGGGATGTCTTTTATCTTCACTCAAGATTACTTGAGCGGGCGGCGAAACTAAATGAGGCAAAAGGTAGTGGTTCTTTAACCGCTTTACCGGTAATCGAAACCCAGGCCGGCGATGTCTCCGCTTACATCCCTACGAATGTTATCTCCATTACAGATGGGCAAATCTATTTAGAAGGGGGATTATTTTACGCAGGGGTACGACCGGCGGTTAATGTCGGATTATCCGTTTCACGGGTTGGTTCTTCGGCTCAAACTAAGGCAATGCGACAGGTAGCTGGTAAATTACGATTAGATCTGGCTCAATACCGCGAATTAGCCGCCTTTGCTCAATTCTCCTCTGACCTTGATAAGGCAACGCAGGAACTATTGGCTCGCGGAGAACGAATGGTTCAAATACTTAAACAGGACCAATACGAACCTATGCCACTACAAAAACAGGTTATGATTATCTATGCCGGCGTAAACGGGTATCTGGATGATGTACCTGTCAAGCAATGCTCTCTTTTTGAGGAAGAATTCCTGCAATTTATGGAAGAACAACATCCTGATATAGGTAAAGGGATTGGCGAACAAAAGGCTTTGACTGAGATACTGGAAAACGATTTAAAAGCGGCTATCTTAGAATTTAAAGAAAAATTCTTCAAGGAAAAGGAAGAAAAGGCACATAAGGTATTGGGGGTAACGGTTTAAAGGTAGTGGTTAGTGGTTAGTGGGAGGTAGCATCAAACCTACTACCCACTCACCACTCACCACTTATCTACGAGGAGGTATAGAGACAATGTCCGGACATTCAAAATGGGCCAGCATTAAACATAAAAAGGCAGCAGTTGATGCACAACGAGGCAAGATGTTCTCTAAATTGATTCGAGAGATTACTGTAGCAGTAAGAAGCGGTGGTGGAGCTAACACGGAAATTAATTCCAGACTTCGCATGGTCTTAGATAAGGCTAAAGGTTGTAATATGCCGGCGGATAATATCAAGCGGGCAATTCAACGAGGGACAGGCGAATTACCAGGAATGATTGTTGAAGAGATAACCTATGAAGGTTATGGGCCTGGTGGTGTAGCTATGTTAGTCGAGACAATGACCGATAATAAAAACAGAACCACATCAGAAATGAGAAGGATTTTTAGCCGTGGTGGTGGAAATATGGGTGAATCCGGCTGTGTTGCCTGGATGTTTGGGAAAAAAGGTTGCCTTTCAATTGATAAAAATGAGATTGGTGAAGATGAATTATTAGAGATGGTTATGGAGGCAGGGGCAGAAGACCTTAAATCAGAAAGTGATGTCTATGAAATCATTACGCAACCGCAAGATTTTGAAGTCGTGAAGGATACTATACTTAAGAAGGGTTTAAAATTAAAATTTGATGAAATCTCAATGATTCCACAAAATTATATTAAAGTTGATGCATCCACCGGTCGAACTGTGTTAAATTTGATTGAATCTTTAGAGGAAAACGAGGATGTCCAGAATGTTTATACTAACGCTGATATTCCAGACGAAGTCATGCAAGAGTTACGGTAAAGCGATAAAATATGCTGGTCTTTCATAAAAAGTCTTAAAAACTCTTGACAAAATAAACTTAAAAGGACTAAATAAAAAATGAGAAAAATAGATATAACTACTCAGATATGGAGAAAAGGACGATGCTTTCTCGCATATTGTCCAGAATTAGATTTTATATCTCAAGGAAAAACCCTTTATGAGGCTAAAAAAAATCTTATGGAGGTTGCAGAGATACAATTTGAGGAGATGTCTAAAAAGGGAACATTATATGACTATCTCGCAGAATGTGGCTTTAAAATAGGTAAAAAGATTAACATAGATAGAGAATTTGTTGGATTTGAGAGAACTTCTTATAAGGTAGCAGTATAAAAAATGCCTCGAATATCTCCTGTTGATTGGAAAATACTAATTGAAATTTTTGAACGCTATGGTTGTAAATATGAACGCAAGAAAGGTTCACATCATATACTTTCTCATATAAATGCAAAAAGAGCAGTTGTTATTCCTGAATATGATGAAGTTGATGTTGAGATTATTAAAAATAATATGCGTACCGTAGGAATGAATCGACAAGAATATTTGGATTTGTTACAGGAAATAAAATGATTGTGTTAGGCATTGACCCGGGATTAGCCACCACAGGCTATGGGATAATTAAAAGTCACAATAAGAAGTTAGAAGTAATCAATTTTGGATGTCTTTTGACCAGAGCAGGCCTTCCTTTAGGTGCACGCCTACTTACCATATACCAACAGATAAAGCAACTTATCCTTATTAATAAACCTGACATAATGGTAATTGAAGAGATATTTTTCTGCAAGAATGTTAAAACCGCCTTACAAGTTGGGCATGCCAGGGGAGTAATAATGTTAGCC
>JASEHU010000399.1 GCA_030018635.1 bacterium | reverse complement strand
CCCCTTAATCCCTCTCCCTTAAACTTGGGGAATTTCTGATGCAAAAAAAAACACTTGACAAAGACAGCTTGTTTTGATAAAATTAATTTACTTTTCTCTACAATATTAAGGCCATAGGAAGTATAACGGATGGATTTTTTTAAGGTAATAAGTGAAGAACTTAAAGAGGTTGAAGCAAGATTAAATGAAGATATCTCATCGGAAATTAGATTTGTATCGAAGTCATCCTCTTACATTCTAAAATCTGGTGGCAAGAAACTGCGACCGGCGTTACTTCTTCTTTCGGCAAAAGCCTGTAATTTTAATGGAAATAGGTCAATTAACCTTGCCTGTGCATTAGAACTTATTCATACAGCAACACTCGTTCATGATGATGTCATCGACGAGGCATATTTACGACGAGGAAAAGAAACACTTAATGCCAGATATGATAACAAATTGTCCATATTACTGGGTGATTACTTGTTTAGTCAGGCGGTCTCTCTGGTGATTGCCGATGGCGATAAAAGGATAATGGAGACAATTGCCGCTGCTGTTTCGCAGGTATGTGAAGGGGAGATATTGCAGACGATAAAAGCAAATACCTTGCCGCATGAGGCTGAATATCTAAATATAGTGGAAAAGAAAACGGCCAGCCTTTTTTCTTCCTGCTGTAAAATTGGGGCACTGGTTGGAGATAACCCTCAACAAACGATAGAGTCATTAGCCGATTATGGACTTAATCTGGGCATTGCCTTTCAGATTACCGATGATATATTGGATTTGACCTCAAGTGAGGTAAAAATTGGTAAGTCTATTAAAAATGACCTGTCAAATGGCAAATATACCTTACCGGTAATATATGCCGCAGGAAAGGTAACTCCCTCAGAATTATTTACCCTGACTAACGGCAGCAAGAAGGAAGAGATATTAAGGTTAATCGAACAATATGGTGGATTTGAATATTCACAGGATAAGGCAAAAAACTATTGCGATGTAGCCCGGCAAAACCTTAAAGAATTAAAGAGCAGTCAATATAAAAAGGCATTGATGGAATTGGTAGATTATACATTGAATAGAGTGGAGTGAAAAAGTTTGACCTGTGCAATCGACATTTATTGACAATTTGTAAGAATTCAGGTAAAATGTAGA
>JASEHU010000398.1 GCA_030018635.1 bacterium | reverse complement strand
CGATTTTCGATTTTCGATTTTCGATTTCTTCAATCCAAAATCCAAAATCCAAAATCGAAAATCACAATATGGGCTTCTAACTTTTTAGATAAGACTAAGCTAAATTATGTCTTCTTATTTTCCAATATAGTGAAGACCGACCTATGCCTAAAGCCTTAGCCGTTTCCTTTTTATTCCCATTTTTCTCCTCAAGCATCCGTTTAATAGCCATTAGCTCCAGGTCAATTAACGAAGATGAGTCTTCTTTTTTGTTATTTTTACTATACAGAAATACGGGGGCATGCTCCCGTGTTTCCAATATCTGCTTGTTTTCTAATGGAGTTGATAACGAAGATTCCTGAATCATTATATCCTCCATAGTAATATAGGAATTGTTGGCCATAACCACGGCTCGGTTGATACAATTACTAAGTTGTCGGACATTGCCCGGCCAGTCATATTCCATTAATTTATTTAGTGCCTTTTTATCAATACCCTTAACATTTTCATTAAATTCCTTATTAGCCATATCTATAAAATGATTAACTAAGTCTGGAATATCTTCTTTGCGTTCTCGCAAAGGTGGTAAGTTTATCTGAAAGACCGACAGACGATAATACAGGTCATCTCTAAACTTACCATTTTGGACATGTTTTGATAAAGGCTTATTTGTAGCGGCAATTATCCTTATATCAATATTAACGGCTTTACTGGCTCCTATGCGATAAACCGATTTATCCTCCACTACCCGCAACAATTTAGATTGTAAAAGAATGTCCATTTCCCCAATTTCATCAAAAAGTATAGTGCCGGTATGAGCCAATTCGAGTTTGCCGGCCCGCTCTTTAATAGCCGAGGTAAATGCCCCTTTTTCATGACCAAACAATTCACTTTCGGCTAATTCATGAGGTATGGCGGCGCAATTTATAGGAACAAACGGGGATTTACATCTATTGCTCCGTTTATGGATAGCCTGGGCAACTAATTCCTTACCTGTGCCGGTTTCTCCTTGAATAAGAACAACAATGTTATTCTTGGCCGAGGCCTCTATTAGTCGATATACCTCTTGCATTGGAGCACTTTTACCAATTATCCCATTGAAATTATTCATACCTTTATCCTCCATGGAATTTTCGATTTTGGATTTTCGATTTTCGATTGAGGATTGAGAAATCCTATATTCT
>JASEHU010000397.1 GCA_030018635.1 bacterium | reverse complement strand
TCATAAGGACACATCCGAATACAGGTTAGACAGGCAACACATTTGTCTCCATCAATCTGAGATACCACCCCACCGACATCTAAATGGTCTTTTGCCAAAATGGTAGCGGCACGACCTGCGGCTGAAAGTGCCTGGGAAATGGATTCAGAAATATCCTTTGGTGAATGTGCCAGCCCACATAAAAACATACCTTCTGTAGCAAAATCCACTGGTCGAAGTTTCATGTGTGCCTCAAGGAAAAACCTATCGGCATTTAGCGTTACCTTCATTAACGGAGATAATCGCTCATTCTCCGGATGCGAAACAATCGCCGGGGCAAGCACCACAAGGTCAGCATTGATAAGAAGATTTTCCTGTAATATTGGGTCAAACACTTCTACTTCTAAATTTCGAATTTCGAATTTCGAATTTCGAATTTCTGGCTTTGTATCCACATCATAACGAATGAAGATCACCCCTGCCTCGCGTGCTTTATAATAATAGTCTTCACGGAATCCGTAGGTGCGCATATCCCGATACAGGATATAAACCTCTGTCTCAGGGTTCATCTCTTTTAATTTAAGTGCATTCTTTATTGCCTGTGTGCAACAAATCCGACTACAATACGGTCGTTCTTCGGTGCGTGAGCCAACGCACTGAATCATAACTACGGATTTTGGATTTTCGATTTTGGATTTTGGATTTATCAGATAGTCCTCAAACTCCAGCTGAGTAATTACCCGTTCATCTTGACCGTAGAGATATTCGGTGGGCTTTGATTCCACTCCACCGGTAGCTACAATCACCACCCCATGCTCAATGGTAATTTTGGATTTTGGATTTTCGATTTTGGATTGAAAATGCCCTACATGCCCAGAAACACTCTTTATTTCGCTGGATAGATGCAACTTAATTAACTTATGGGTTTGCACCTTCTCTACCAGTGATTTTAAGTATTCCTGCGGATTATCACCTTCCAGGGTAAAATGTACATGCCGTAGGTTCCCGCCTAACTCAGCCTCCCGCTCTACCAGTTCCACCTCAAACCCCTGTTCTGCCAATGAAATGGCAGAAACCATCCCGGAAAGCCCACCACCTATAACCAATGCCCTGCTGGTTACTTTCATTTTAGTGGTATAGAGCGGTTCAAGTAGAGCTGACCTGCCAACAGCCATACGGACTAATTCCTTTGCCTTCGCGGTTGCTTCCGAC
>JASEHU010000396.1 GCA_030018635.1 bacterium | reverse complement strand
ACATTTTACCTGAATTCTTACAAATTGTCAATAAATGTCGATTGCACAGGTCGAAATTCCTTGACTTTCTTATTAGTTATAATGTATTATATTTAAGTGGCAATTTTGATGGAAAATAAAAAATATATAGAATTGGCATTACAATTAGCCAGGAAGGCAATAGGTAAAACCAGCCCTAATCCAATGGTGGGAGCGGTCGTGGTTAAAGAAGGCAAAATCGTTGGCCAGGGTTATCATCAAAAGGCAGGCAGTCCACATGCCGAGATAAATGCCCTTTTAGAGGCCGGTTCACAATCTAAAGGTGCAACTTTGTATCTTAACTTAGAACCTTGCTCTCATTATGGTCGCACCCCTCCCTGCACCAAAGCCATTATCGAAGCCGGGATTAAAAAGGTAGTGGTCAGCATGCTTGACCCCAATCCCTTAGTTTATGGAAAGGAAGAATTAGAAAAGGCAGGGGTAGAGTTCGAGGTAGGAATTCTAAAAGAGGAGGCAAGGAAACTTAATGAGGTTTATGTCAAATATATAACCACGAAACTACCTTTTGTCATCCTTAAATCCGCTGTTACCTTGGACGGAAAGATAACCACACCCGATAAAGGCTGGATTACCTCTGAACAAAGCAGGGAATTGGTTCATCAACTCCGTTCACAGGTTGATGCGGTCTTAGTCGGCAAAAATACGATATTGGCCGATGACCCATTATTAACCGCCAGGATAAAAGGGGCAAAGGACCCATTTAAAATCATAGTGGATACACGGTTAGAAATTTCCCTTGTTTCCAGGGTGTTGAAAAACCCTAAAAAGGTTATCATCGCCACAACTAAAGATGCACCCCAGCCTAAAGTTTTTACCTTAGAGAAATCAGGGGCCAGGGTTCTCATCCTACCTGAAGATAATGGAAGGGTAACTATCCCAAAATTAATGAAAAGATTAGGGGAGATGGATCTCACCAGTGTCCTGGTTGAGGGAGGGGCACAAATTAATGCCTCTTTCTTAGAAAGTGGATTAGTTGATAAAATATTTTTCTTTATTGCCCCGAAAATAGCCGGTAACTTTCAACTTAGTGCGGTGGGGAATTTGTCTGAATTAGTCAGGCTAAAAGAACTTAGTGTGGAAAAGATAGGGGAGGATATTTTAATCTCAGGGTATATTAGAGCAATTGAGGATCAAAAATGATGAAAAACAAGAGAAAATTACCGGATAATCAAATAGCCTTTTACCAA
>JASEHU010000395.1 GCA_030018635.1 bacterium | reverse complement strand
CTAATTTCACATCCATTTTTTAACCGCAAGCTTTCAAACAAGAGTGAACCATCCCCATAATTTATAATTCATAATTAATTTACCAGCTGGCTTTAATAACTCCTGGAATTTTGCCTTCCCGAGATAATGTTCGCAGGCAAATTCGGCACATACCAAATTTACGCAAATATCCTCTTGGCCTACCACATAATTGACATCTATTATGAATTCTTACTTTAAATTTAGGAGTCCTCAAACATCTTTCAAGCATTGCCTTTCGAGCCATAAATTTTCTTTCCTCACTTTCTAAACGGCATTCCCAGGGCGGATAACAGCTCTTTAGCCTCTTCATCACTTTTGGCTGTAGTTACTATACAAATATTCATCCCCCGAATTCTATCTATCTTATCATAATTTACCTGGGGAAAAATAATCTGCTCTTTTATGCCAAGGGTATAATTTCCCCTTCCATCAAACGAATTTGATGTTCCCCGAAAATCCCTTACCCTGGGTAGAGCCACACTGACCAATCTATCAAAAAACTCATACATCCTGTCTTTTCTTAAAGTCACCATCACCCCAATTTCCATGCCAGCTCTTAATTTGAAATTAGCAATGGAGTGTTTAGCCTTAGTTTTAACCGGATGTTGTCCTGATAATGCCGTTAAGGTCTCAACGCTTGAATCTAACGCCTTAGGATTGGCATTACCATCCCCCACACCCATATTGATAACTATTTTTTCTAATTTAGGGACAGCTAAATCATTTTTATAGCCAAATTTTTCCTTCAGTTGCGGAACTATTTCCTTTTTATATTTATCTTTTAATCTGACCATAATTATTTCTTCTCCACAATCTCCTCACAGCTTTTACATGTTCTAACCTTTGAACCGTCGTCTAAGATTAGTCTGCCTAATCTTGAGGGCTGATTACAATTAGGACAAACAAACATTAAATTTGACACCTGCATAGTCGCCTCACGGGTTATTATCCCTCCTTGTTGGGCTTTTCGAGGATTTCCTCGTGTATGACGCTTAATAAAATTAATCCCTTCTACAATTGCTTTGTTTTTATCAGGAAACACATGCAAGACCTTCCCTTGCTTACCCACGTCCTTACCACTAAGAACCGCGACCGTATCCCCTTTTTTAATATGAATTTTCTTGACCAATGTTTCCACCATCCTTGAGGAATTAAAAATTATGAATTATGAATTATGAATTATAAGATTGAGAATTTATTGTCTTCTTTTTCCTTCATTCATAATTCATAATTCATAATTCATAA
>JASEHU010000394.1 GCA_030018635.1 bacterium | reverse complement strand
CCTGAATTCTGACTACTGGAGCACCCACAATATCAAATGTTATGAACCACTATTGAATAAATTCACGAAACTCCAGAGTATCCATCTTACAGTTAATTTTAAATTAACCATTAAAACAAACTGTCAAGAGGTACTAAAAATCAACAAGAATTTCTACAATCTTTTCACTCGCTTTACCATCACCAAACACATCCCTCTGGTGACTATCCGGATTAAACCCTGAAACTGCCTGGTGAATCAGGTCTTTGTTTGTGCCAACTAAGATATTCCAGCCATCTTCCACCGTCTCCACCCACTCGGTGTTTTCTCTTAAGGTAATGCAGGGCACCTTAAAGAAATACGCCTCCTTCTGGATACCACCTGAGTCGGTTAGTATCTTTTTTGCCTGATATTCTAACAGGAGAAAGTCAAAATAGCCAACAGGGGTCATAATTTTCAGGTGAGGATTATCTTCTAATTTAGATAGAAGCCCAGAGTCGGCCAACGCCTTTCTGGTTCGTGGATGCACAGGGAAGATAACCTGCTCATTCAAGTCTCCTAAGGCATCAACAATTGAGGCGAGATTGTTAAAAATATCCGTGTTGCCTGCTCGATGAAGGGTTACCAGTAGATATTCTTTTTCTTTTATGCCCAATTGGGCAAGGATTTTGGATTTTCCTCTGGCTATTTCTATTGCGTTGAGTGCCGCATCATACATCACATCACCGGTTAAATACACGCCATTTTCAATCCCCTCTTCTTTAAGATTATCAACTGCAGTTTGGGTTGGTGCAAAGCAAAAGGAAGATAAATGGTCGCTGACGACACGATTTATCTCCTCAGGCATGGTTCTATCAAAAGAGCGTAGTCCTGCCTCTACATGTCCAATCGGGATATTTAATTTAGCAGTTACTAATGCCCCGGCTAAGGTAGAATTCGTATCACCATAAACCAGGACAACATCAGGTTTCTCTTTAACCAATACCTCCTCTATCTTTATCAGCATTTTTCCTGTTTGCACAGCATGGCTATCAGAACCCACTTCTAAGTGATAGTCTGGCAAAGGAATTCCTAACTCATCAAAAAACACCCTGGACATCTCATAATCGTAATGTTGTCCGGTATGAATCAGAACCTCTTTACCCTTTAGTCGAAGTTTTTGAGACAGTGGGGCAAGTTTGATAAATTGTGGTCTGGCACCAACAATTGTTGCAACTTTCATAGCAATTTCCTTTACCTCTACCTATCAATTGAGATGTGACGGAGCACTATATTAATCATTTATTAAAACCTCCTGCTGATTATAATATCATAAAATATCGAAGATTGCAAGAGATTTTTTATGATTGACATTACATTAAGGATATGTTATACTTAACCTAGTGGAGATTCAAGATTTATTTTAGTATTTCTCGCAAAGGCGCAAAGTTCGCAAAGAGGATTATAAAGATATTCTTATAATCC
>JASEHU010000393.1 GCA_030018635.1 bacterium | reverse complement strand
GATATACTGAAGCAAGTTGTAACACTTATTTATTAACAGTTCCTTACCGATTACCTCTTTCTATGCCTCTGTAGTGAATTAAGTGTTACAAGAGGAGGAGACAAATCATAATGAAGGTTTTAGTTATTGGTAGTGGTGGACGGGAACATACCCTTTGCTGGAAACTTAGTCAAGACAGACGAGTGAAGAAGATATATTGTGTCTCGGGAAATGCAGGTATATCCCAAATTGCAGAATGTGTCGATATTAAAATTGGACAACCTGACTATTTTGGACAATTAGCTAAGTTAGTTACAAGGGAAAAAATTGATTTAACCTTAGTTGGTCCTGAAATACCCCTGGCAGAAGGTATAACAGATTACTTTAAGAAATTAGGCTTGAGTATCTTTGGACCAACAAAAGATTGTGCCTTACTTGAGGGAAGCAAGATATTTGCTAAAGAATTTATGAGAAGACATAATATTCCTACCCCGGAATTTGAAATCTTCAATAACGTTCAGGAGGCAATAAATTATCTAAAATCGAAAAAGCCTCCTTTTGTCATCAAGGCAGATGGTTTAGCCACGGGTAAAGGGGTTATAATTTGTAAGACAGTAGAGGAAGGGATAGAGGCTATCAAAAAGATTATGGAAGATAAAATATTTGGGGAGGCAGGAAATAAAATTATAATTGATGAATTTCAGGCAGGAGAAGAAGTCTCTATTTTAGCCTGGGCAGATGGAAAAACTGTTCTCCCTATGGTTTCATCCCAGGACCATAAATCCATATTTGATGGCGATAAAGGCCCAAATACCGGTGGTATGGGTGCCTATTCACCGGCACCTGTTATTACCAACGAATTGATGGCCAGGATTCAAAATGAAATATTAACCCCAACTATCCAGGGATTAGCTGAGGAAGGAAGGGAATATGTAGGCGTAATTTACTCAGGATTGATTATTGTCTCAGGAAAGCCTTTGGTATTGGAATACAATTGTAGATTTGGCGACCCGGAAACGCAGGTAGTCTTGCCACGATTAAAGACAGATTTAACCACCATCATAGAGGCGTGTTTTAAAGGTAGGCTTTCAGATATAAATATAGAATGGGATGAGCGGGCTACCTTATGTGTTGTCTTAGCCTCCGCAGGTTATCCGGATGATTATAAAAAAGGATTGGAGATTTTTGGACTTGAAGATGCTCAAAGATTAGAAGATACCATAGTATTTCATGCCGGAACGACCAGAAAGGATAATAAAATTCTTACTGCAGGAGGCAGAGTAGTAGGTGTAACAGCTTATGGAGACAGTATTAAACAGGCAAAGGAAAAGGCATATTTATCTTGTGGAAAGATTGATTTCGAGGGAATTTATTATCGTCAGGATATTGGCTACCGGGCATTGGAAAAACTGGGGAGGAGGGGAGGAAGGGAATAGCCAAGAAGGAGTATAGTGGTTCATAACATTTGATATTGTGGGTGCTCCAGTAGTCAGAATTCAGGA
>JASEHU010000392.1 GCA_030018635.1 bacterium | reverse complement strand
AATTTCTAATTTCCAAAAGAAATCACAGGAAAAACGATGAAAATGAACCGTCCCGGAATTAAAGATTATTTTCTAATTCCTTAATCTTTAATTCATAATTTTTAATTTCTTAAAGGGGGGTAATAACAAATGGCAGGAATTGATGATTTGCGGGTATTCTCCGGGAATGCCAACCCGGTGTTAGTCAAAGAAATATGTGAGTATTTACAAATTCCCCTTGGGGATATAGAGGTAAGTTCTTTTGCCGATGGAGAGACATGTGTTCATGTCAGTGAAAATGTGCGCGGTGGCGATATTTTTGTTATTCAGCCCACCTGTCCGCCGGTAAACCAGCATGTAATGGAACTTTTAACTATGATTGATGCCTTTAGTCGGTCATCGGCCAGACGAATTACAGCCGTTATTCCGTATTATGGCTATGGTCGTCAGGACCGGAAGTCACAACCCAGGGTACCCATTACCTCTAAATTGGTCGCAAATCTTATTACGACTGCCGGGACGGACAGGGTTTTAACTATGGACCTGCATGCAGGACAGATACAGGGTTTTTTTGACATACCTGTAGATAACCTGTTTGCTACACCAATAATAGTTGATTATTTTAAAGAGAAGAATATAACAGACCTGATTTTAGTTGCTCCTGACCCTGGTGGCGTAGAACGAACGCGGGCAGTTGCCCGTAAGATTGGGGTATCGATAGCTATTATCGATAAGCGCCGTGAGGCAAAAAATGTGGCTCAGGTAATGAATGTCATCGGAGAGGTCGAAGGTAAAAATTTACTTATCCTGGATGATATAATCGATACGGCCGGGACATTGGTTGAGGCAGCTAATGCCTTGAAACAAAACGGGGCATTAGATATTTATGCCTGTGCTACCCATGCGGTATTGTCTGGCCCGGCCATTGACCGAATTAATAATGCCCCTCTTAAAGAGGTGGTGGTAACCAATACTATCCCACTGGGAGAAAAGGCGTTAAAAACTGATAAGATTACCGTTCTTTCAGTCGCTAAATTATTAGGTGAAGCCATAAAAAGAATTAATCAGGAGACATCCGTTAGTTCGTTGTTTATTTAGTAAGCGTTCAGCTTGTAGCCGTCAGCGGTCAGATGAAAAAACTGGTAATCTGTTGCCGATAGAATTTATAATGTTGAATTTGGAGGTGTGTCAATGTCTATTTCATTGATGAAAGAAGAAGAAAAACATATTATGAGAATATTGCCTTTTTTGTTAAAAAAAGATAATCAGTTTCGGACAGAGTTGTATAGTGTCTTAATGGAAACATTTGCTACAAAGGAAGATTTTGCCCGGATATTACAAGAGATTCGTATCTCTAGAGAAGAGACAAATAAGCGGTTTGAGGCAATGGACAAGCGATTTGAGGCAATGCAAGAACAGATGGATAAACGGTTCGAGACAATGCAAGAACAGATGGATAAACGGTTCGAGACAATGCAAGAACAGATGAATAAACGGTTCGAGGCAATGCAAGAACAGATGG
>JASEHU010000391.1 GCA_030018635.1 bacterium | reverse complement strand
TCCGAAAAGTTGGAAGTCCGAACAGGTTTGAAACCTGGAACTTGGTTAGAGCATTCATCATATCAATAAAAAAAGATGGATTGAGAGTTTTCACACAATCTGAAGTTAGAGAAGGAAGAAATTAGACTTTTCCCTTCTAATCCCTAATCCCTTCCTTTTCATTCAAGGGGGTAGTTTAATGGCTAAATTTAGACAGGAAGAAGGGCTTTTTTGCTCCTTCTGTGGGAAAGGGCAATTAGAGGTAAAAAGATTAGTGGCTGGACCAGGTGTTTATATATGTGATGAATGTATTTTATTATGCAATGAAATTATGGCAGAAGAATGGTTTAGTGACCACAAAGATACTCAAGTAGGACTTCTTCCTCGTCCTAAAGAAATTAAAACTATATTAGATGAATATGTTATTGGTCAGGAACGGGCAAAAAAGATAATTGCTGTGGCTGTTTATAATCATTTTAAAAGGATAAAGGCAAATCTTAAAAAATCTGATGTTGAATTAGAAAAAAGTAATATCTTGTTGATTGGTCCAACCGGCTGTGGAAAGACATTATTAGCTCAAACATTGGCTAAGATTCTTGATGTGCCCTGTGCTATTGTCGATGCGACCACATTAACTGAGGCCGGCTATGTCGGAGAAGATGTAGAAAATATCCTGCTACAACTTATTCAAAATTCTAATTTTGATGTAAAAAGGGCAGAAACAGGTATTGTTTATATTGATGAGATTGATAAAATTGCCCGTAAAGGAGGGGATAATCCTTCTATTACGCGTGATGTTTCAGGAGAAGGTGTTCAACAGGGCTTGCTTAAAATTTTAGAAGGAACGATAGCTAATGTGCCACCTCAGGGAGGACGAAAACATCCACAACAAGAATTTATCAGACTTAATACCTCCAATATCCTGTTTATTTGTGGGGGGGCATTTGTTGGATTAGAAAAAGTGGTTGAGGCAAGAATTGGTAGAAAAGTAATGGGCTTTGGTGGAAATCTTGAAGGTAAGAAAACCAAGAAAGTAGGCGAAATATTATCGCATATTATTCCTGATGATTTGCTAAAATATGGGCTTATTCCTGAACTTGTCGGCAGGGTACCGGTTGTTGCTCCATTAGATTCATTAGAAAAAAATGATTTGATGCGTATCCTTACCGAACCTAAAAATGCCCTAATAAAACAATATAAGAAATTTTTTGAATTAGAAGGGATAAGATTAAGATTTACTGAGGATGCCATTGAGTCAATATCTGACATAGCCATAACACGAGAAACAGGGGCAAGAGGTTTGCGAGCGGTAATCGAGGATGTGATGCTTAATATTATGTATGAAGTACCCTCTAAAAGCAATGTCCATGAATGTGTCATTACCAGGGAAGTAGTTTTAAATAAGATAGACCCTACCTTCGTTTTGCATAAAGAAATCGCTTGATTGACATTTCAACGGAGCTTCCCCCTCGACGAACATATTATACTCTATTGCTTTATAATTTATGATAAATTTCTGTAAAATAGGTGATGAGGTAAA
>JASEHU010000390.1 GCA_030018635.1 bacterium | reverse complement strand
TGGAGATAAAGTGGAGATTTATTGTTTTCTTTACCAATCTCCCCCTAATCTCTACTTAATCTCTACTTAATCTCCCCCCTAATCTCAACATTGGACACGATTTCTGCCATAATGAGAATTGCTGTGCGTGTAATAAATTTCTTGCATTTATTTCTACTTTATGATACAATCTTTTGTGGAATAGATTTTCCTGCCGGATATTCTTTAAAAAAATCATCAAGGAGCTTAAATGAAAACAATTATTGCCTTAGAGGATGGGAAGGTATTTGAAGGCAGTTCTTTTGCCGGCTCAGGCGAAAGATATGGCGAAATAGTTTTCAATACCAGTATGACGGGTTATCAAGAAATTCTCACCGACTCTTCCTATAAAGGACAGATTGTGACTATGACCTATCCATTGATTGGTAATTATGGGGTAAATGAGGAGGATGTTGAATCGGCCAAACCCCAGGTAGAAGGCTTTGTCGTCAAAGAATATAGCCGAATTTATAGTAATTGGCGGGCAAAAAAGAGTCTGGCAGAGTATTTAGAGGAACATCATATTATTGGGATAGAGGGTGTGGACACACGAGCACTGACCAAACACTTGAAGGAATGAGACATAAGGAATTGCCCATCTTTTCGGTTCAATACCACCCAGAGGCTTCCCCTGGCCCCCATGATGCCAGCTACTTATTTGAAAGATTTACTGAATTGATGAAAGAATTCAAGAGGCTTGCCCCGTTGCAGCAAAATCCTTTTCGTAAGAGAAAAGAAGTTGACAAATAGATTTTTTTGGTTTATACTTAATGTGGTTACTTATGTAACTACTTTTTAAGGAGGTGCTTCTTTAATGGGTATTGCAATTTCTATTTTGAAAGCCGAGCATATTGGAATTAGAAACCTTAAGATGAATCTTTCTAAACTTTTAAAGGCAGACAAGCCTTATATTGTAACCGAACATGGACGTCCTAAACAGATTATTATTCCTTACCATGAAATGATGGAATTAATAGACATTTTTGACGAGCTTTCTGAACCTGACCTTTTAGAAACTATTCGTGAAGGAAGAGAGGCTATTAACTTAGCTAAAGGCAATGATATTTCAGCATCTACACTTTGGGAGGAAATGAAGATATAGTGAAGTACGAACTTCTCTTCCCAAACGAAAAGGTAAAAGCGAAGTTTCGTAAGGAAATGGAAAGACTCTCTTCAAAGGAAAGAAAGAGAATAAAAGAAAAAGTAGAAGCCCTCTCATTTAACCCACGGCCTCAAGGCAAAATATTTAAGTATCTAAAACCTCCTGTTCAAGTTTATACTTTAACCGCTCAATATAGAATAAGAATTGGTGATTACAGAGTTTTATATGATGTAGATGATGAAAATTACAGGGTTTGGATATTGGCTTTGAGGAAGAAGAGTGAGAGAACATATAAGTAAGTAATGCCTCAGTTATCAATTATTAATTGATAATTGTATCCCCGAGGCATTACATGAAAGGTAACTTTTAAAATTAATGAGGTTTTATGCCCAGACGAACAGATTTGCATAAGATATTGATTATTGGTTCTGGTCCTAT